>JAJTHV010000103.1 GCA_021300095.1 Flammeovirgaceae bacterium
AAAAAGAAAAAACATTCGTTTGATATGGAATCCTTCGATCCGGATGAGCAATTGGTGATGCAGGTTTTGCAATTGAAAGATGCACCCGCTATGATTGATGATTTAACTATCCGCACATCGCTTTCACCTGGAAAATTAGCTTCCCTCCTCTTGCAATTAGAATTCAAAGGTGCAATCAAATCATTGCCAGGCAAATTGTTCACGTTAAGCAAATAACCAACTTACCCATGCGGAAAAACAGTATCGGCCAAAATCATGGCTTTTTGCAAAGCTTCTCGGTTCAACACAGGTGCTGCCGACTGTTGATCTAAATAAGAAAGAATAGTTTCTGTTGCCAGATTTCCTACTAACTCATCTTCTGCCATCGGGCAGCCGCCAAATCCTTTAATGGCTCCATCGAAACGTCTGCAACCGGCCAGATAAGCTGCTTCAATTTTTTGTACCGCTGTGGCGGGATTCGAATGCAAGTGCGCACCGAACTCAATTTCCGGAAAACGTTTGGCTAGTGTAGTAAACAAATAATTTATCTGTGTGGGTTGTGAAACACCGATCGTATCGGCCAACGAAATGACTTTCACTTGTAGATTAGCGAGCAGTTCAACAAATTTTTCTACCACTCCCAGATCGTACGGATCGTTGTAAGGGTTTCCAAAACCCATACTGATGTATGTTGCTAAAACTTGATTGGAGCTCTCACAGATGGATTGAATCTCGCGAACGGTATTCAATGCTTCTGCGATCGACTTATTGGTGTTGCGCTGCTGAAACGTTTCGGAAATTGAAAGCGGGAAGCCTAAATAGTGAATGGATGAATATTGACTAGCTTCCTCCGCTCCACGTGTATTGGCAACTATAGCCAATAACTTGCTGGATGTCGTGTTTACATCCAAACTCGCCAATACTTCAGCCGTATCTTTCAGTTGCGGAATCGCTTTCGCGGACACAAAACTTCCAAAGTCGATTGTATCAAACCCAACTTTCAATAGTTGATTGATATACTCAATTTTCTTTTCCGTTGGAATAAACTCGGTTAAGCCTTGCATGGCATGGCGCGGACATTCGATAATTTTCATAGCGTCAAAAAGGTTAAACAACCATTATAATTACGTGATAGAAATTGAGTTACCAAGCTGACGAATCCTTTGCATTCCCAAGATGTAACCTAAACCATGAAGCAAAAGCAATAGCCTCAGCGTTCATTCGTCAACGTTAAACAAAATTGTAGTAATTCTTGATCAAAGAAAAATTTGAGCAATGATCGGCTAAAATGACTCTTTATCAGCTAAAGTGAATGATTGTCTGTTTTTGTCGGATTAACTTGAGCAAAAAATCAAGAAGATGCCTTTATCCCCATTCGCAGGAACTCTTGGACCTAAACGAGCCGCGCATCTATTGCATCGGGCATCGTTTGGTCCTACGAAAGAGTTAATTGAAAATTTCGCTAACCTCACCGCGGCACAGGCCGTAGCCCAACTTTTTCAGCAGCCCCTCCCCGACCCTGTTCTGCCAATTGATGCAAAAACAGGAAAGGAGTGGTTTCTATCCGGAGTTATTGAAAACGTCAACAGTGGTAACTTAGAACTACAAGACAATTTTAAAGGTTGGTTCATTGCGCAAATGCTGAGTCAGGGCATTCCGGCCAACCAGTCCGTAGCATATGCTACGCGCGAGAAGATTGTATTTTTTATGCATACTGTCCTAACTACCATCATTTCAAAAGTAGATGATAGCCGGGCGGTTTACTTTCAAAATCAATTATTCCGTCTTTTTGCATTCGACAAAACTGCGGGGCCCGCATTCAACTTTAAAGAGTTGGCAAAAAAAGTGAGTGTCGATAATGCCATGCTCAAAGTATTGGATGGTTATTTGAACGTAAAGGGCGGCAACCCACAAGAAAATTATTCACGCGAATTGCATGAACTGTATACCATTGGCCGAGGATTGGAAGGATTCACACAACCTGGCACCGAGCCTGGTGATTATGTGGTATACAAAGAAGCGGATATTCAAGCCGCTGCTCGCGTGCTTTCCGGGTGGGATTTGGATTTTGCGTTTGAAAAAGATTCGCTTGGCAATTTTATCAATATCGATCCGGACACACTCTTGCCTCGTGGCAAAGTAAAAGGAAGCAAGACTAATGCCACTGCCCACGACAACAGTGTAAAAACATTTAGCGATCGGTTTGGCAACAAAACCATTCAACCGGATCCTCTTCTTTTAAATGGAGGCAATGCGACCGAATCAAGCGCATTGGATGAAATCAGTCAATTGATTGAACAGATTTATGCACAGCCCGAAACAGCCCGAAACATTTGTCGAAGGATTTATCGATTCTATGTATATCATTCCATTGATCAGGCACTCGATGATTCGATCATTCAAGAGATGGCGGCTACGTTTACTGCCAATGGGTTTAAACTACAACCTGTTTTAGAAGACCTCTTTCAAAGCCAACACTTTTACGATGCCGCTGCGGGAGTCAATGATGACAACTTCGGGGGAATCATCAAGTCACCATTGGATTTGATGGTGGGGACGCTGCGCTTTTTCAATGTGCCTCTGCGCGACTACACTACGCAACCCGAAGAATTTTATGAGCAAACGGTAGGTATCATTCGAGCATTGGGTTTAATGGGCATGCCCTTCTACGATCCGTTTGACGTGGCGGGGTATGATGCATACCACCAATATCCGATTTATCACCGCAGTTGGATTTCGACTAACTATCTGGCCGAGCGCTACAATTTTATCAGCGAGTTAGTGATGGGCTCCACATCACCCAATGGATTACAAGTGGATGTGGTCAACTTTGTTAAAACTAATTTTAGCAACGCGATCGCCTCTGATGCGCGAAGTCTGATCATTGAACTCGCCAAATACCTGTTTCCGGTTCATGAAAACTTAACCTACACGGCAGGTGCCGATACCAATTCGGGATTAACTGCTGCGCGCATGAATTATTTTCTAACCGCCTTCTTAGGTATGATTGATGCCAACCCCGAAACAGCCTGGACGACCCGATGGAATACCAATTCCGATCCTGAGACGATCGAAATGCAATTGAAAAATTTATTGAATGCGATGATGCAATCGCCCGAGTATCAACTTTATTAAAACGAAATGAAACGCAGAGACTTTATACAAAAGCTATCGATGGCCACGATGCCACTCATGCTGGGTGGAATACCGATGCGACTCATGGCTGAAAACAACTTAACCCGAATGGCGAGTCAAAGTACGAACGACCGGGTGCTGGTGATTTTGCAAATGCACGGAGGAAATGATGGGCTGAACTCCGTGATCCCTTACACGGATTATGATCAATACTATTTTAATCGTCCCAACATTGCCATCCCAATTAAGAACAGCGCTCGCAAAATGATTCGGCTCGACACTACTTTGCCGACTGACGCGCAAGTGGGATTGCACCCGGATATGATCGGGATGAAAGATTTGTATGATCGTGGCCGTATGGGCATCGTGCAGGGGGTTTCTTACAAAAACAACAATGGCTCTCACTTTCGTGGAAGAGATATTTCTTTCATGGGGGGCAGTTTTGATGATTATTATTCTTCTGGATGGATTGGCCGGTACCTCCAAAAAGAATTTGACCCTAAAAGGTACCCCGATGATTTTCCTAATGCAGATATGGAAGATCCGCTGGCCATTGAAATGGGAAATGATGTATCACTCATCTTCCATCAATCCGGAAATATTCCTACTTCCATTTCCATCAATGATCCGGAAGGCTTTGATGCGCTGGTCAAACAGCTCGAAGGATTTAAAGATGCGGGTGTAGATCCGAGAGGATATCCTCCGGCTGCCTTGGTCGACTCGCCTTACGGAAAGGAGCTATCATGGATTTTAGGTCTTGAACAAAAATCAAAAGACTATGCGGAACGATTGGCCGAAGTTTATGCGAGAGCCAAAGATGCAGATAAACTGAGCCCACCCGTTACGTATCCACGTGTTTATCCATTCAACGCACCTACCGGCAGTTTGCGAAATCCACTGAGCCGCCAATTGGAAATTGTGGCAAAACTTTTGGATGGTGGCGGGCAAGGTGTAAAAACAAAAGTGTTTTTAGTGAAAATAGGAGGCTTCGATACACATGCCGATCAGGTGGAGAGTTATGATCCTACCATGGGCACACATGCCGCGTTGATGTATCACGTCTCTTCTGCCATGCAGGCATTTCAAAATGACTTGAAAGCGCGCGGGCTCGAAGATCGTGTGCTGACCGTGACCACCTCAGAGTTTGGAAGAAGAGTACATTCCAATGACAGCTACGGCACCGACCATGGCACCGGAGGTCCGATGTATATTTTTGGAAAAGGCGTGCAGCCCGGAGTGATTGGTAAAGTGCCCGACCTCACGAAAGACAATGTGGATATGCAATACGACTATCGTCAGGTGTATGCGAGCATTTTAAGAGATTGGATGTTGGTGGACGAAACGGTGATTAACAATGACGTTTTCTTTGGTAATTTCTTTACCGGCAGAAACGAAGAAGATACCGCGAACTATGAAAACATCACCGTAGCTTCGCAAGTGATTACCGGAGTGCAAGAAAATTTTGTAACCAATCGATTCGGCTTAGGAGAATGCTTCCCCAATCCGGCAACGGAAAGCACCACCATTCACTTTCGCATGAACAACTCCAATCATGTCAGCCTGCTTCTGCTAGATCAAAGTGGTGCTACGATAAAAACTCTATTAAATGAGCGAAAAGAAGAAGGCGAACATTCAGTAAATGTAAATTTGTCGGGCTTGCCTTCCGGTATCTACCTTTATCAACTCAAAACAGGCTTTGTCAACGAAACCAAAAAGCTGATCATCAGACATTAATCCCCTATGAGAAAATTATACGTATTCATATTAATGTGTTGCCTTTTGCTGGAGGCACATGGCCAAGGAAAAAAACGTGCAGCAAACTTCAACGCAACCAAAGGAAAAGCAAATGCCAATCAATTTATTGAGCAGCAATGGTGGCTGGGATTTAAATCGGGAATTAACTGGGCACAAGCCGATCCGCTAAAGCGATATACAATCTTGATACCCACCAATTATTCATCCTCCCTCGTGGAAAAAAAATACGATGTTTTTCAGGAAATAGGAATTCAGACAACGGTAGAGATCAGCTACTACTACAAGGGTTTTTACTTCAGCACTCAACCCGGCTACATCAGTTCTACATTTACTTATTCCAATCAATTGCAATGGATCAATCCTATCATCAGCAATGAAAAGCTAACGCAAACCTATCGGCAAAGTCAAAAAGTAGAATATGCTGAGTTTCCATTCATTATCAAGTATGACATCACCGGCAGCAAACTGAGACCATACGTTCAAGTGGGTATTTATTATTCCGTCTTATTGAATGCAGTCAAAACCGTCAATGTCTCCAGTCTGGATGAAGCGGCTGGCGGAACCAATACAATCACCAGCGAGCCCTTGATTGTGGGTGTGAAAGATTTATTCAGCAACTATGCGGGATGGATGGGAGGCGTAGGAGCCAGTTATCAACTCGGCAATGTACGCATCGTGTTAGACGCATCGTATCGTCAAAGTCTGAGTAACATTGTCAATCCGCAAAACCGTTTTGCGAATGATCGGCTTTCCGGCATTGGCGATGCACAAGACGACCTGAATCTGAAAAACGTGGTTATTTCTGCCGGAGTTTTGTTTCCACTCCGCTACCTCAGTTCCAACTTCAAATCCAACGACCGCTAATTTCTATGAAGAATACTATTCTACTATTGTTTTTGATTGTCCTAGCCTGCGCTTGTGCCAAAGACGCAGATCTGACCACCGACAAAGCAAACTTTACGCGTGTATACGATAATGATAAGTTCGATGCCTCCTACTATCCCATCGACATAAAGGAAACATCAGATGGTGGATTTTTAATTTTGGGTGGAAGAAAGTTAACCGATTCTAATTTCAGTGGCGCGTACCTGATGAAAGTAGACGAACTGGGAATGTTTGTCTCCGAATTAGAAGTACCATCGGACAAAGTTGCTCCCATTGGCCCATGGCTGGAAGTAAACAATAAGTTTTACTTTTTTGCGATGACAGCAATTGGTTTGAAAACAGAGCTTCATGAAGTGGATGCCGATGGAGCACTCACGAAGACAACTCAGGTTGTAGGTGACGGAGGTGGAGGATATCCAGCGGCTGCCTACAATGACAATGGGCGGTTCCTGTTGTTGCGTTACGACAACATTCGCAAAGAAAGTGTAGTGGATGTAGTGAACACCGCAGGCGTTACTTCAAGCTTCATTGGATTCAGCGTGGGCCGAGGTGATGCAGTGGAAGCACCAATCATTGAACATTTCCTGCGCACCGGCAAGCAATTCCCTTTTCAGGTGGGTAAAACAAGTTCCGGACTTTACTTTTTTAATGGCTTTTACAATTATACGTTCTCACTCGTCTTTACTGATTTAGTTTCTGACCAGCCTGGGGTAGTTCAGGGACAGCAAGATGACGGTGGTTTTAGCGCTGTGATGCCCATTAGTGGCAATAATTTTGCAGCCGCCCGTTTCAATTTTGGCGATAACTATTTGCTACCATCGGTTACGCTCAATCCTTCCGACATTTCCTCCAGTGTTGATTTAGGTGGAAACAATCTTCCAGAGCTTTCAAGCAATGCACCGGTGCGAATTATTTCAGCCACTATAAACGGCAAAGACATTTCACTTTATGGCAGCAACACACGTAGCAAGCAAATTTCGCTATACGGATATGAAAAAAACACAGGGAAGTTTCTGGGAAGCAGATACCTGGGGTTTTCAAATCCATTTGAAATTGCCGCTATGACAACCACGAAAGATGGTGGACTGGTTGTTTGTGGCACTACCTATGTAGCAGGTCGCTTTCCGCGAATTTGCTTATTTAAAATATCAGCCGAAGAACTGGCGAAGTCATTTAAGTGACCGAAGTACCCAATAGCAGTTTCTTAACTATTAACCCATAACTGCTTCCATATCTCCGCTGTTTTTTATTCCTTCGCCATGCGTATGGTTAAATTCGAAAAAGATAAAAGCCTAAAGGAATTCAACACCTTTGGAATAGATGCCAAGGCAAGGTATTTCGTAAACATCACCACAACGGAAGAGCTTCAAGCGTTGCTGCAAACTGATATTTTCAAAAATGAAAAGCACTTGATACTCGGTGGAGGCAGCAATGTGCTCTTCCTAAATGATTTTGAAGGGTTGATCATCAAGGTTTCGCTGAAGGGAATGGAAATAGTAGAGCAAGATGATGAAACCATCTCCTTAAAAGTAGCAGCCGGTGAAGTTTGGCACGAAGTAGTGATGCATTGCGTGCAAAACAATTGGGGTGGAATAGAAAATTTGTCGTTGATACCCGGTACGATGGGCGCTGCACCGATACAAAACATCGGAGCGTATGGCGTTGAGATCAAAGAAGTGATCAAAGAAGTGGAAGTAATCGATCTAAAAAACGGAGCGAAGCGCATCATCAAACACGATGAATGTCGGTTTGGATACCGCGAAAGTGTGTTTAAGAGCGAGTGGAAAGAAAAATATTTTATTTCAAGTGTTACTTTAACTCTTCGCACAAAAAGACATCAGCTAAACATCAGCTATGGTGCGATCAACGACACACTTCAACACATGCATATCACTACTCCAAGCATACAAACAATTAGTCAAGCAGTGGTACATATTCGACAAAGTAAATTGCCTGATCCACGTGTGCTAGGTAATGCAGGAAGCTTCTTCAAGAACCCAACGATCGCACAAGAACACTATCAGTTGATTAAAAATATTAATCCAACAGTACCATCTTACCAAACTGTAAATCAAGAAGTTAAAGTTCCAGCTGGTTGGTTGATTGAACAGTGCGGATGGAAAGGAAAAAAAATAAATGAAGTGGGTGTGCACGCACAACAAGCATTGGTGTTGGTGAATTATGGAAGTGGAAATGGAAAAGAAATTTTTGAATTGTCGCAGAAAATAATTGAGAGTGTCAAAGAAAAATTCAACATCACACTCACACCAGAAGTGAACATCATTGCATGAAAAAAAATGTGAGTTATGTATGCAAACAGAAAAATCATCCACATGAATTTCTTACTTCATAAAAAAATATTTTGCTCAAAATTTTTTCAGATTAATTTTTTGTTATACATTTCGTAAGTTTTAAACTTAAAATATTAAAACGCTATGGCAAAAAAACCCGCTAAGAAAGCAGCTAAGAAAGCAAAGAAGGCTGCTAAGAAGAAAAAGTAATCAAGCATAGCTTGATGCTCGGGGAAGCGATCCAGGATCGCTTCCCCTTCTTTTTTTTATAGACCTTCCATTTATTAGATTTCAATTCTCTTGTCTTACGCGTGACTCACTTCTGTTTAGAAAGTCAATTTCGTACCGCTTTCGCGAATTAGTCCTTATCATCATCCATTCTCTCCAGCACCACTCACCACCAAAAAGTTGTCAAAAAGCTGCAATAGAATGCAAAACAGCAATTGCAATCAGTCGCACAAGTAAAATTCTAGCTAACGGTTGCGTAAATAATGTGTCAATGATGCTTGTTTGACAGTGATCGATGCCTTTAACTTTGTGTCAAAACAAATCATCTATGGCAAAAACTATCGCCAAACCAACCACAGAGAAACCCGCTGCAGAAAAAGCGGCTCCTCAGCGTGCTACTGCTACGAAAGCAGTAGATCTAGCTAAAGTCTCTACCGGCATCTTAGAAAAATTGAAATCCTTAGGCATAGAACCAACCCTTCAAGCGGAAATTGAATGGTGCTTAGGAAGCTATGCGTACGATCAAAATCCGGTAGGATTGATTGAAGCAGCTAAAAAATCTTTAGTCGTATTTCAATCAGAGCTGGCAAAGAAAACAAAAGGAGTTACTGTCAAGTTTATCGCTGATATCGAAAAAGCAGCAAACGCCTGATTGCAGTTACCTAAGACTAACAAAATGCCGGAGTTCCGGCATTTTTTGTTTTCAATCAGATCATATGAGTCACATTGGAGAGGGTGCCTCGGTATTTCACGCACTCTACACCAAATTTATTCAGGAAGTCCACCCCTTCGTCTGAAGCAAGCCCTTTAAACTCCGCATACGAGTTTAAATAAATCACTTTGCTGATGCCCATACTAAAAATTATGCGCGAGCAAGCCAGACAAGGCGAAAGGGTTACATATAATGTAGCTCCTTCTACCGAAGTTTTGTTCTTCACGGCATACAATATGGCATTTTGTTCAGCATGGATGGCGAGAGAACAACCACCCTTCGAATCACGCGGACAACCGATCTCCGGCCATTGCTCATCACAGTTATGCGTGCCGGATGGCGGCCCATTGTAACCAATAGAAATAATGCGCGTGTCTTTGGTCAACACAGCACCTACGTGTCTTTTGATACAATGCGATCGCTTGGCGAGATTGACAGCCAACTCCATATAAATATCTTCAAAGGCAGGGCGATGCGGCATAGTGAAAGGTCTTTCGTAAAAGTAAAAATACAGGTTTGAATCGATTGGATGCTAATTTTTGTTGCTGCACCATAACACCGCGGTGACGTATGTCCTCCTTTTCTTATATTCGCTGAGAAATAACCTCTACCATGCGGCTTATCGCCTTATTCCTGCTGCTCTTACCCGGTTTTGCATTCGCGCAAGAGGCCGCATCCCCTCGACCTAGTCCGATACAAATAGTGACTGCGCGCTACAAAGAAACGTATTTGAAGATCACCTACAGCCAACCCAAAAAAAAAGGAAGGCAGGTGTTCGGTAAACTAGTACCCTATGATCAGATTTGGCGCACCGGTGCGAACGAAGCCACCGAAATCACCATTACCAAAGATATTCTGATCAATCAACAGCCCCTGAAAGCTGGAACCTATTCGCTATTCACCATTCCATCAAAAGACAAATGGACCATCATCATCAACAGCGATGTAGGAATGTGGGGATCGTATAACTATAATAGTAAGAAAGATGTGCTTCGGTTTGAAGTGCCCTCGACTTCTACCGGTGCAATGGTGTTTGAATCTTTTACCTTGACGATTGACTCTAAAAATGATAAAGCCACTATTTCACTTGCGTGGGATACCACGCAGGTTTCTTTTCCAGTTCAGTTCAACGAACCAAAATAAATATGCGTCTGCTTGTTTTTTCTCTGACCTTCCTCGCTTGTGTTACATCTCAAATTCACATACACGCGCAAAGTGAGCTTGCCAAAAGAAATGGTTTTAAAGACATTAAACTTGGCGGACTGATTGATAGCGTGAAAGGAGCTGAATTCAAAAAGGATATCATTGAAGGGAAAGAGTTTCCGGCTAAACTGTATGAAGTGCATCACAAAGACTACGATAAAATCGGCACGGTTGATGTAAAACACATTGAATTGAAAGTCTACCGAGGGTTCATCTATCAGATTACGGTATTTACCGAAAAAGATCCTCAAGTGATGAAAGCCTTAGAAAAAACGTATGGAAAAGCGATTTATAGTATTCGCGCAGAGCGATTCTACTGGCGGTCAACAGATACGCTCAGCTTGGTGTATAAGGGGCACCCTAAAAAGATTGAACTGATTTATCGAAGCATGCCAATAAGCAAACTCATGTTTATCGATAAAGGAAAAAAGGTAGAGGAGATTGCGGATGACTTTTAATCTCCTCTACTCATCAATTTTTATCCCTTGTAGACAATCCGGTAGATCACACCTGCCTGATCATCGCTTACTAACATCGATCCGTCAGGTAACAACAAAACATCAACAGGTCTGCCCCACGACTTTTGCTTCTGCTCATCCAACCAACCATTGGCAAACGTAGTATACGATGTTGCTTTTCCAGATTGATCTACTTTCACCAAACTTAATTTATAGCCGCTCTTCTTTGAGCGATTCCAAGAGCCATGTTCGGCTAAGATGATTTGGTTTTTATACTCTGAAGGAAACATGCTTCCGGTATAAAACTTTAAACCGAGCGGAGCCACATGTGCACCTAAATTTTGGGCGGGCTTCATAAACTCACCACATGCACGCTTGTCTCCAAATTCTGGATCTTTAATAGTGCCACCATGGCAATAAGGATAACCAAAGTGTTGTCCTTGTTTGGTGGCGGTATTCAACTCGCAGGGAGGTATATCATCGCCCAGCATATCGCGGCCATTGTCAGTAAACCAAATATTCTTTGTTTGCGGATGCCAGGTAAAGCCAACTGTGTTCCGTACACCACTGGCAAACAACTCAAGACCCGTGCCGTCTGCATTCATACGATGGATAGAAGCAAAAATAGGATCTTTCGATTCGCAGATATTGCAAGGCGCGCCAATCGGAACATACAATTTTCCATCCGGACCAAACGCGATGTATTTCCAACCATGATGCTTTTCAGTTGGGAACTTGTCGTAAACAATTTGTGATTTGCCGGGATTGGCCAATTTGGATTCGATGTCGGCAAACTTGTGAAGTTGATTGACCTCGGCCACATAAAGATTGCCATCTTTAAATGCCACACCATTGGGCATATTCAATCCGGATGCAATTACCCATTTCTTATCCGCTTTAAAGTCGCCATCGGTATCTTTCACAGCGTATACTTTGTCTTCGCTGCGGTTTCCCACAAACAAAGTACCACTTGGCGACATCGCCATCGAGCGCGCATCTTCTACTTCGGCATACACACTGATCGAAAATCCTTTCGGAAGTTTGATAAGATCCAGTGGAAGACTGGCACTAGCATCTGTAATGGCCGGATATGAATGATCCGATTCAGTAGACTTTGGAAAGTTCTTCTTCGTAGAGTTATTGCAAAAAAGCACCACTGCCAAAAGGCCAATAGCGACAAGAGTTTTTGATGATTGCATATTTTTAAAATCGATTAGAATACAAAACTACTCTTTCCAACAGATAACCCGATGAATTGTTGACTAATTGAAATTCAGGTGGATAAGCGGTACTAAAAATACCCCTTGTGCCACAGACTCAGAAAATCCATACTTAATGCCACCGCTACGTGGAGCAGTGCTCCCATCCATACTGATTGGGTACGGTAAGTCATCAATCCTAAAAAGACGCCCGCGAAAATAGAACCCACACATTCAGGCATCGGTTTGGTAAAGTGAATCATACAATACGGCAACACCATCACAAAAACTGAATAGAGGCCCAGGTCTTTCTTCAAACCCAACACCATCCATCCCCGAAAGAAAAACTCCAACGCAAAAAACTGCGCCACATAAAAAATCTCCCACACTAAAAAGTAGGGAATCATTTCATTTCGATCAGTCGGAACAAAAAATGGATACGTCACTTGAAACTCCGGTGAAAAAGAAACCCACACCACAAATGGAAACAAAAGAAAAAACGCCAGCGTATAAAATCCGGCAAACGAAAAAGCACCTTTCCACTTCAGTCCGTATTCGCTGATTTTTTCTTTGAACACCCATCGAATAACTAGAATCGGAATGGCTACATAAAAGAAAATGGTCGTGCCTGCCCAAAAAATCATCTTCCAAAAATCGCGATGTGCCTCCTCGGAAAGCACCGGAATCTGGGCAGACACAAAATCAAACCCAAGGCGACCACTTAAAAAGTGAATGCATACCAAACAAAAAGCCGACAACACCAAAATCAAAACGGGCTTGAATGATACATTCTTGAAATCGGAAGTAGCGAATGGAAGCTGCATTCGGTGATCTTTATCTGGTACGAAGCCCCAAATACCCAAAATCAAACTATCTTTGCTACAATTTTCTTCAAAATGATTTCAGTTTCAAACATCTCGTACTTTATCGGTGGACGCGCATTGTATCAAAATGCGTCCATGTTCATCAAACCCAACGACAAAATTGGATTAATCGGTCTGAATGGGCGCGGCAAATCCACCTTACTGAAAATTATCAACGGAGAAATCCGCCTTGATGCCGGCTCCATCAGCAAAGCCAAAGATTGTACGATCGGCTTTCTCAATCAAGATCTCCTCTCCTACCAGACAGACGATGCCATTCTTACGGTGGCGATGGGTGCATTTAAAGAGGCAGTCGATACACAGCGTCAATTAGAAAAAACCATTCACCAACTGGAAACGGAATACTCGGACGAACTAGTGAACAAACTTACCAAGCTGCAAGAAAAATTTGAGCAGTTGGATGGCTACACCATGCAATCCAAAGCTGAAGAAGTATTAGAAGGAATTGGATTTTCAACTAAAGATCTGCATCGCCCCTTGCGCGAGTTCTCGGGTGGGTGGCGCATGCGCGTAATGCTGGCGAAGCTTCTCTTGGAGAAACCCTCGTGCCTCATGCTGGATGAGCCTACCAACCACTTGGATCTTCCTTCCATTGAGTGGGTAGAAGATTACCTGCGCAACTACGAAGGCGCTGTGGTCATTGTATCGCACGATAGAACCTTTCTGGATAATGTCATTACTAAAACCGTAGAGGTCACGCAAGAACAACTCATCTCTTATGAAGGGAATTACTCCTTCTACCTGAAGGAGAAAGAGCTGCGTGAAGAGATTCAACAAGGTGCTTACGAAAATCAGCAAGCTAAAATCCGCCAGACGGAACGTTTCATTGAACGATTCAAAGCAAAAGCTACGAAAGCCCGACAAGTACAATCACGCGTGAAAGCGCTTGATCGTATGGATTTGGTGGATGAAGTGGTGAACGATACAGCAGAAGTCAATTTCCGATTTACTTTTAAACAGCCATCGGGGCGGCATGTGGTAACGATGAAGGACATTTCCAAATCGTACGGGCCACTCACCATCTTAAAAAACAGCAACGCTACCATCGAGCGAGGTGATAAAATAGCATTAATTGGAGCCAACGGAAAAGGTAAGTCGACTTTGTTACGCATTATCGCCAATGATGAAGCCATCGATGGCGAACGCACGATTGGCTACAATGTGATCTACGGATTTTACGCACAGCACCAATTAGAGTCGCTGCATGTGGAAAATGAAATACTGGATGAATTGAAGCAGGCCGGTAGCGGAAAAAGCGAACAGGAGTTGCGCACCGTGCTCGGTTGTTTTCTTTTTTCAGATGACGATGTTTTCAAAAAAATCAAAGTCCTCTCCGGAGGAGAAAAGTCGCGGGTGGCGTTAGCAAAGACATTGATTTCTGAAGCTAACTTCTTATTGCTCGATGAGCCCACCAACCACTTGGATTTTATTTCAGAAAACATTTTGATTCAGGCTTTACAACAATATCAGGGCACTTTCATAGTCGTATCGCACAATCGCCATTTTGTAAGTCAGGTAGCCAACAAAATCTGGTACATCGAAGATCACCAAATCAAAGAGTATCCCGGCACGTATGATGAGTACGAATATTGGCGCAAAAAAAATGAAGCCTCCGCATTGCCTCCACCCCCTCCGCCAAAGAAACAGGAGAGCAAACCGACAGAGCCAAAACAAAGTCAGCCGAACCACGCAAAGAAAATTGCCGAGTTGAATAAAGAGTTAAAGAAAATTGAAGATGCCATACAGTTGGCTCAGCAAGAGCGCGAGAAGATAGAAATAGAAATGGCCAAGCCGGAAGTGTTTTCCAATTTTGAAAAACTTAACGCACAACAGCAACTGTTCGAAAAAGCGGATGCCAAGTTGGAAGAACTGAATCAGCGCTGGGAATCAGTCGCTCTTGAGATTGAAGAATGGGAGAAGAAATAACTCTCCTAAAAAACATACTTCAACCGAAAACCAACATCCCACACCAGTGGATTGATGGTAGAACCTGTGCTCGATTTCAATACAGAGTTAAAGCTGTAGCGGAAGCCCGGAATCAGCGAGACATGGTAATGCTTATTCATTCGATAACTCAACTCTGTGCCCAGCAAACCTGTCCAGTTTAAACTGCGATACGTAGAGTTTTCACCAGCCTCTTGCGAAAAACTTCCGAACTGCCCACTTAAGTCGGTCATCGTGTTCCGATAAAAAATATCGGCTGCCACACCTGCATTCAATTGAACACCTGCTTTTCGATTCAATAACAAATAACCGGCCTGTACTGGTATAGAAACAAATTCGTTGGTATTACGCAGCACATACGGAGCTGTACTCGCCAAACTGGAAGAAGGACTTGCCAAATCTGCGACAAATGCCCTCGACTGACTTGCCTCTTGAAGTACAATATTTGAATTATAATCGATTGACTGATTCAAGTAATTCACACCTCCCATCACCATCCATCGCTTTGATATCTTTTTACCCAAACTCATTCCATACGAAAATGAAGTTCCCACTCCAGATTCAGTGCTTTTAGGTGCCTTATTCAAAGAAGGCGTGGGGCTTTGTAGAAACAAACTATTGGCAACTGAATTAGAACTGCTATTCTGATTATAGGCACCCCCCGACCCATTCAATGAAGCCCACCAATTTTTATCCTGATCATCCGCTTGCTTCTCTTCTCTCTTAGCAATCTTAAATGTGCGAGCCGCTTCGATTTGTTCTATGGGCTTGCCGGTTAACTGAATGGTCGATACCTCTAACTCATTCGTAGCGAGCTGAACCACTCCTCTACTTTCAAATCCTGAAGTATTTGGGGAAGTCGGTTGGTTTTCCGATCCGGTTTCCTTCGCCATCGGCAAAACGCTTTTATTCGCGGGTGTTGTTATGGCCGCTATGTAATTTCCGCCAGAATTTTCATTCGTAAATGCATTATTGTTTCCACCATTCTCAGCTTGGCTCTGCGCTCCCTTTTCATTATTGCCCTTTACACTTTTAGCGCTATTCACGCTCGGGCTCTCGGTGGTAGCTGTTACATAACTATTATCGTTATTTTCTAAATCAGAAGAAGTTTTTGACGTGGTAGTTGACGTAGAAGCAGCTTCACTTTGATTTTCTCCAACCGGCTGACTAGCCAATGATTTCACGCCAGCTCCATCATAGTTCCAAAACCAACCCGCTGCTCCTAAACACAAGGCAAACAATACGGAAGCCGCAGCGAGACGTTGATAAAAAACTACGCGCTTTTTCATTTCACCGCGCTCGGCATGCGACAGTTTCAAATCGATGGAATTCCAAACATGATCAGAAGGTGCGATCTCTCCACCCTCCATCATGTCTTTCCATTCCTCTTCAAATTTTCTGTTCTCTGACGTTTTCATATTTTCGTTCAGCCTTCAATTTTGCCTGTAGCAAACTTTTGGCTCTGTTGTATTGCGATTTCGAAGTTCCCTCACTGATGTTCAGCATGTCGGCAATCTCTTTATGCCCATAGCCTTCAATAGCGAAGAGGTTAAAAATAATCCGGCATCCGTCTGGCAAACTCTGCACCATCCGGATCAACTCCGAAAAGTGAAAATTCGACAAACCAATTTCTTCCTGCTCATATAAATTAGCATCATTCACGTCCACCATCGGAAGTAGGTAGAGTTTTTGTCGCTGCATATTCAGGGCTGTGTTGATCATTATGCGCGTCATCCAGGTAGTCAGCTTAGCTTCTTGCCGGAATGAATCTATGCTTCCAAAGATTTTGATGAATCCCTCCTGTAAAATATCCTCCGCCTCATGTGTCGATTTTGCATAACGATGGCATAGCGCCAGCATACGTCCGCTGAAACGGTCGTACAACGCACGCTGCGCAGCCCGATCGCCTTTGGCGCAGCCTTCAATTAGCTCAATTTCGCTATGCATTCGCTATTTTATCTTTTGACACCTAAAGAATCAAAAACGTTGGAATACAAATTGCTTACTAAAAACGTTTAGTTTTGAATAATGACACGTAATTTTTTTTCTTTTTTGGCGGCCTGGCGGGCTTTCGCTGCAATTCACCCCGATAGCTATCGGGGCGCGGGATTTCCGCTACAATTCCTGGCCGATAGAACCTCTTTTTCTGTGCTCTACATGCGTTTTTCACTTCTCTTCATTTCTCTTTTCCTCACTTCGAACACCTACGCTCAACCCACATTAGAAATTATCGACAAGAGCTACGAACCTCAGATAAAAACCGTTCAACTCTACCCATCATTCGATGGCACACGCGACTATCTCCAGTCACCCGCAGCGACTATTGAAAACCAAAATCTGGTGTTGGAGTTTGACGACCTGCAAGACAATCGCAACAATTACTATGTAAAGTTAATTCACTGCAATTACGATTGGACGCAATCCACGCTGCGCGATTTGGATTTTCTTGAAAACTTCAACGAAAACCCCATCACCGACTACGCCTTTTCCATCAACACCCACACACGCTATATTCATTATCGCTATGCAGTGCCTCCGGTAAAAATTCCCGGCAACTACCTTCTTATCGCCTATCGCGATTCGCCCTCCGAAATCATCTTATCCAAACGGATGATGATCTATCAAAATCAGGTGAACATGACCAAAGACAACCTGATGGCGGGTTCCGGAAATCTCTCCACCAAAAAGCAACAATTCAATTTTGATATTGATTACTCCAACATTGAAATTCTCAATCCCTTAGAAACAGTTCACGTGGTGATTCGCCAAAACCAGCGCTGGGATCAAGCAAAGTTCAATGTGCCACCCAGTTTCTTCCGTGAGCCATCAAGCCGTATGGAATATCGGTTCTTTAACAGCGATCAGCAGTTTGATGGCGGCAACGAGTTTCGATTTGTTGATTTCCGTTCTCTTAATTTTCCCGGGCAAAACACCGGCAAAATCAACAAAGCCGTAAAACCTCATGAACTTTCTGTAGCACTGGATGAACAGCGAAGTCAGCAAGTGTATTCGCAATATGCCGACCTGAACGGAAACTTTCTCATTGAAAATCTGGATGTGGGCGAAGCAGACCTTACCGGAAACTATGTGTACACTCAATTTCTGTTAAAGTCTCCACAAAAAATAAACGGAGAAGTTTATCTGGTAGGAAGATTCAATGACTATGTGCGTAGTGAAGAAAACCGGATGCATTACAATCCGGTAGGATACTATGAATCGCGGCAATTTTTAAAGCAAGGATTTTACAGCTATTTGTATGAAGTAGTCTCAAATAAAGTTTCTCCTACCGAAATTGAAGGCAGCTACTTTCAAACTGAAAACGTGTACGAAGTTTTAATTTACAACCGGCCTTTTCGTCCGGATGCCGATTTGTTGATTGGCTATTATTTGGTCAATGTGAATCCGCGGTAGCAAAAAATCAGGCAAATGCCTCTTCCATATCGGCCTCACGCTTCAAGGTGCTGGCACCGGCTACGTCCACCATGCCAAAGCCTTTGTGTGAAAAATGACCGAGGCCATTTTCATAGATAAATTGCTGCACCGGCTGTGGCGCATACAAGGTGAAAGGGAACGTATATCCGCGCACTTCATACTTCACATCCGAATCATACAATGGATAAATACGCGCAAATTTTTTATGCGAAGCTTGAATGCGATCGATGTAATCTTTATCAGCTACTAATTGAAATTTATAGAAGTCGGCCAACTGCTGCTCGGTAAACTTGCCGCTAGCCGTCATGCGTTCTATCGTATTATCGTACAGCAGATCAGAAAATTCATCGGTATTAGGCGGAATAAAACGCTTGCTGCTTTCATCGTTAAATGAAGAAGGCAACAACACGATCGGTGAGATGCACAAAAACTTAACAGAATCGGTAATGGTTACGGGCTCTTCCATCTCCGTAGCTTCCGGCACCAATTGCAAATTGCCAATCACCAGTTCCTTTTGTTCAAAAAGAGTCTTGATGAAGTAATCCAAAAATGCTTTATCGGAGGAAGAAAAGACGAGCGTGACGCGTGATGAGTAAAAGTGTAATCCTTTGCGACTGATTTTAATCTGGCCTTTTAGTCCGGAGAAATTGAATTGAGTAAATGTAAAAAACTCGCTACGCTTACCCAGCATGATCAATCCTTTGATGGTTTGCGCCAGCAGGAACTGATGATGAAAAGGTACATATGCACCTCTGTTTTTTAACGAAAAGACGATTCTGGTTCTCACGATATTAATAGCTAAAAAAATAGCTGCAACACTAAATCCGCTCTAAAAATGGGGTATGCGGAAGACTAAAGTACTAAAAATCAAGCAAATCGAAGAAACCGATGTAAGGAATAATCAAACATTAAAGCGAAAATGCATCACATCGCCATCCTCAACCACATATTCTTTGCCTTCTACGGCCAATTTACCGGCTTCACGGCAACCAGCCTCCGACTTATACTTCTGATAATCAGGTATTTTGATCACCTCAGCCCGAATAAAGCCCTTTTCAAAGTCGGAATGGATCACTCCGGCAGCTTGCGGAGCGCGCCACCCTTTATGTATGGTCCATGCTCTCACTTCCTTTTCTCCGGCTGTAAAATAGGTGATCAAATCCAGCAATTCATAAGCCGCACGAATCAGTCGGCTTAAGCCAGATTCTGTCAAACCATATTCGTCCAGAAACACCTTGCGGTCTTCTTCACTCTCCAATTCGGCAATTTGTGCTTCGATGGCTGCACAAACCAACACCACCTCCGCTCCTTCTTCTTTCACTAACTTTCTGAGCGCGTCTACATAAGCATTGCCCGTGTGAATGGATTTTTCATCTACGTTGGCCACATAAATTACCGGCTTGTCCGTCAGCAGCAGTAAATCCTCTACTGCCTTTTTATCCTCCGCTTCTACCTTTAGGCTTCGGGCATTTTTACCTGCTAATAATGTCTCTTTATAGGCAACCAAAGTGGCTAATTCTTTCTTTGCTTTTGCATCACCACTCTTCGCTGTGCGCTCTACTTTACTGATTTTCTTCTCAACGGACTCTAAGTCTTTCAATTGCAACTCGGTGTCGATGATTTCCTTGTCGGCAATGGGGTCTACTTTTCCACCTACGTGAATGATGTTGTCGTTATCAAAGCATCGAACCACGTGGGCGATAGCATCTACCTCGCGGATGTTCGCCAAAAATTGGTTGCCGAGTCCTTCGCCTTTGCTGGCACCTTTCACCAGACCGGCAATATCAACAGACTCAAAAGTGGTGGGCAATACGCGCTGCGGATTTACTAGTGATTCGAGCACTTTGAGGCGTTCGTCCGGAACCGAAATAACCCCTACATTGGGTTCAATCGTACAATACGGGAAATTGGCGGCTTCGGCCTTATTGTTGGTAATAGCATTGAAAAGCGTTGATTTACCTACGTTTGGAAGACCAACAATGCC
>JAJTHV010000270.1 GCA_021300095.1 Flammeovirgaceae bacterium
GTGTTACTATTAAGCGGTTTGTTTACATCTGCTTGGGCACTTGTTGCGCTATGCATCGTAATGGGCTTTGGCAAAGCTGGAATTGGATTATCAGTAATGCATGATGCCAACCATGGAGCTTATTCAAATAAGCCTTGGGTGAATACGCTTTTAGGGCTTTCATTGAATATGATCGGTGGTCACGCATTCAATTGGAGGATACAGCATAATGTATTGCATCATACCTATACCAATGTGCACGAAGTAGATGAAGACATCAGTCCACGTGGTGTTCTGCGGATGGCACCGGGTTCCAAGTGGATTCCGATGCATAAGTATCAACACTTGTATGCTTGGTTCTTTTATGGTTTGATGACCTTTGTATGGATTGTTATCAAAGACTATTACAGGCTAACGAAATATCAAAATGAAGGCTTGGTTAAAAAACAAAAAGCTTCCATTGCGATGGAGTGGGTTGTGCTGATCATTACGAAAGTGGTTTATCTCTCGTATACTTTTGTGGTGCCCATGCTGTTAGGCTTTTCGTTTTGGCAAGTATTAGTCGGATTTTTAATTATGCACTATGTAGCTGGATTTATATTGGCTGTCATCTTTCAGCCGGCTCACGTCATTGAAGGTACTGAATACCCGATGCCTGATGGTGAAGGAAATTTAGAAAATAGCTGGGCGATTCATCAGTTGCATACCACCACTAACTTTGGTCACAAAGAAAAGTTGTTCTCTTGGTATGTAGGTGGTTTGAATTATCAGGTAGAACACCACTTGTTTCCTAACATCTGCCACGTTCACTACCGCGAGATTGCCAAAATTGTCGAGCAAACTACCAAAGAATTTGGCTTGCCCTATAAATCGAAAGAAACATTCTTCGAAGCGGTGACTGCTCACGCTCGTCAGCTGAAGATGTTAGGTGAGAAACCCAAAGAAGAAGTTGTGAAGCCCGTGCTTTCAGTAGCATAAGGTTCTCCTAAAAGTATAAATGATTCAAAGCTGCTCGCAAGGGCAGCTTTTTTTGTGCCAATTAGAACAAAAAAAAGCCGCTGGCGAAAATCACCAGCGGCTTTCTTTTTATAAATGCTATTATTACTAAGCAGACTTCAATGCTTCGGCACCCGCCACAATTTCCAAAATCTCTTTGGTAATCGCTGCCTGACGTGTACGGTTGTAGGTCAACTTCAATTCTTTTAATAGATCTCCTGCATTTTCAGTTGCTTTGTCCATCGCAGTCATACGCGCTCCGTTTTCAGACGCGTTTGAATCCAACACTGCTTTGTACAACTGAACTTTCAACGACTTCGGTATCAATCCCACTAAAATCTCCTCCTGATTCGGTTGATAGATATAATCAGTTTGTGATGTTGTGGTCTCAGTTACTGGTAAAGGTAAAATAGGTAAGAACTGCTCTACACGCAAAATTTGGGTAGCTACGTTCTTAAACTCATTGTACACAATCTCTACTTTATCGAACTCACCTTTTTGGAAAGATGTCATCGCAAAATCTGCTGCCTTTGCTACGGAATCAAACGTGATGGTTTGCAATAAGGTAGAGAAGTCTGTCTTGGTAGGAAGATTACGCTTCTCAAAAAACTCAAGTGCCTTCTTTCCGATGGGTAAATACGTTACGTTTCCCTGTTTGGCTTGCTTCGAATATTTCTCTTCTACCAATCGCACTACGGCTTTGAACACAGAGCTGTTGAACGAGCCGCACAATCCGCGGTCAGATGTTACCGCAATGATCAATACTTTTTTCTCTTCACGAATTTGGCTGTACCACGCCTGGCCATCTGTTCCCGCAGAAGATAAGTTCTGCAACAATGCATTCATCTTCTGAGCAAACGGGCGCATCTGCTGGATTTTATCCTGCGACTTACGCAACTTAGCTGCCGCCACCATTTTCATGGCTTTGGTAATCTGCTGCGTAGACATTACTGAGGTAATGCGACTCTTTACTTCTTTTAAACTGGCCATAATTCAATTTGAAAATTAATCAATTTGAAAATTTGAAAATGAAGACAAACTTCAATTCTATAGTTTATTATTCTTTATTCTCAGATCGTCAATTTTCAATTGCGGAAGAGCCAAGGCTCACCATTTTCAAATTGACAAATCTTCAAATTTTCAAATCTAGTATTTAGACGCTAACTCCAACGCTACTTTCTTCACGGTATCCGCATCGGCATCTTCAAACTTACCGGCACGGAAGTTTTCCAATACTGACTTATACTGTGCTTTCAACAAACCAATGAATTCGGTTTCGAATTCTTTGATCTTGTTTACCGGTACTTTGTCGGTGTAGCCTTTTGTAGAAGCTAAGATGATTGCCACCTGCTCTTCCACGCGTACGGGTTGATATTGTGGCTGCTTCAACACTTCTACGTTTCTGCGTCCACGCTCAATCACCAATTTAGTAGCGGCATCGAGGTCAGAACCGAACTTCGCGAAAGCTTCCAATTCGCGGAATTGTGCCTGATCCAACTTTAACGTACCCGCTACTTTCTTCATGGATTTGATCTGTGCCGAACCACCCACACGTGATACCGAAATACCTACGTTGATCGCAGGACGGATACCCGAGTTGAAAAGGTTGGTCTCCAAGAAGATCTGACCATCTGTAATCGAGATTACGTTGGTAGGAATATAAGCTGACACGTCATTCGCTTGTGTCTCGATGATTGGAAGAGCGGTTAAAGAACCTCCACCTTTCACTAAATGTTTTATAGATGCAGGAAGGTCATTCATTCTCGCAGCGATCTCATCGTTGTTGATCACCTTCGCAGCTCTTTCCAGCAAGCGTGAGTGCAAATAGAATACGTCACCCGGATATGCCTCGCGGCCCGGAGGTCTTCTCAACAACAACGACACCTCGCGGTAAGCAACTGCTTGCTTTGAAAGGTCATCGTAAATTACCAATGCAGGACGACCAGTATCGCGGAAGAACTCACCAATCGATGCACCGGTGAAGGGCGCAAAGAATTGCATGGGAGCAGGATCGGCTGCAGATGCAGAAACAATAACTGTATAAGGCATCGCACCTGCTTTTTCAAGCGTAGCTGCCACACCGGCAACAGTAGAAGCCTTTTGGCCAATAGCCACATAAATACAATATACCGGCTTGCCCTGTTCGTAGAATTCTTTTTGGTTGATGATGGTATCAATCGCCACAGCGGTCTTACCCGTTTGGCGGTCGCCAATGATCAACTCGCGTTGACCACGGCCGATTGGAATCATAGCGTCAATCGCTTTGATACCGGTTTGAAGCGGCTCATTTACCGGCTGACGGAAGATTACCCCCGGAGCTTTGCGCTCCAATGGCATGTCGTACAAATCTCCGGTGATCGGTCCCTTACCATCAATCGGTGAAGCCAATGTATCTACCACGCGACCCAACAAACCATCTCCTACATTTACAGAGGCAATTTTTCCGGTGCGTTTTACTGTATCACCTTCTTTAATTTCTTTAGACTCACCCAAAAGTACCGCCCCCACGTTGTCTTCTTCGAGGTTTAGTACCATGGCGCGCAAGCCATTTTCAAATTGAATCAACTCACCCGCCTGTGCCTGTGTAAGGCCATAGATACGGGCAACACCATCACCTACTGTTAGAACGGTACCAACCTCTTCTAACTCTGCATCGGTGCGTGATTGCGACAACTGCTCGCGCAATATGGATGAAATTTCTTCGGGTCTGATTTCTGCCATGATATGGTTATTCGTTAATTGTGATTCGTTATTTTCTACTAACTATTAAAAATCCTTGATGTAGGGGTTCTCGCTAAACTTCGTCTTCAATGCTTTCAACTTGCTCTTGATTGAAGCATCGATTTGCTTATCGCCTACGTGCAATACAAAACCTCCAATCAAATCCGGATTGATTTTTTCTTGCAACTCAATATCTGTTTTGCCGCTGATCTTTTTCACCAACGCTTCAATTTCTGCCTTCATCTTCGCATCCAAAGCAAACGTGGTTGAAACAGAAGCTTTCTGAATGCCTTTGTTCACGTTGTAGGCATTGTGAAATTCCACGGCAATGGCAGGCAACAACGGCTCGCGATTCTTACGAGTCAACATGGAAATGATGGCCATTGTCAACTTGTTGACTTTCCCCTGGAAGATGGCTTCCAGAATCGCCAATTTTTTATCGTGGCGAATGACAGGGCTTTTCAACATGCGCGTGAAGTCTTTGTTGGACGCACACACACTGGCAAACAATTGCATATCGGCATTTACCAACTCCAGCGCGCCTTGCTCTTCGGCAAGACCCAACAGAGATTTTACGTACCGCGATGCTACTCGTGAATCGGCCATGATTTAGTTCAGCTTAAGGTCTTTAATGTATGTGTCGATCAAATCTTTTTGCTGCTTGTCGTCTGACAAGTTTTTCTTGATCAACTTTTCTGAAATCTCTAATGAAAACAAAGCCACCTGTGCCTTTACATCGCGCAATGCAGCTTGTTTTTCTGTGTGGATGATGGCCTTTGCATCTTCGATGATACGATCTGCATTTTTCTTGGCACTGATTTGCGCCTCATCGTGCAAGCGGGTAGCCGCTTCGCGAGCATCGCGCAAAATGCGGTCGCGCTCTTCGCGTGCTTCTTTCAATAATTTTTCGTTGTCAGACTTCAATGAAGCCATTTCCGCCTTTGCTTTTTCAGCAGAATCCAACGCACTTTGAATGGACTCTTCGCGTTCTTTCAAAGATGCCAAAATAGGTTTCCAGGCAAATGCCTTCAATAGGAAAAATAAGCCTACGAAGATGACGAATTGCCATACGATGAGTCCTGAGCCGGGTGATAATAAATCCATGTGCTTACTGTTTTAAAAAACCAATGTCACTTTTTTGTTTCTCTTGTGTTAAAAGAGAAGAACTCGCTAGGCCAATTGCCAAAACAAGTTCTTCTGATTTTTTTGCTTACTGATTCGCGATCAAAAGACAGATAACGAGTCCGAAAAGCGCTGCTACCTCCACAAGGGCGGCAATTACCAGCATCGCACCCTGGATTTTACCAGAAGCTTCAGGCTGACGTGCAATTGCATCCATAGCAGAACCTCCAATGCGGCCTACACCGATACCTGCGCCAATTGCAACAAGACCAGCTCCGATACCCGCACCCATTACTGCTAAACTTGCATCAAGAATTAAAGAGAACAACATAGTTTATAAATTTAAGTGAAACAAAAAATTCAAATCATCCCATCTTAGTGATGGTCATCGGCAGTGGCCATGCCAATGTACAATGCGGTAAACAGCGTAAATACATACGCCTGAATACCTGCCACTAATAATTCAATCAAGTTGATAAATATTACCGCAATGGAAACACCCACACCTACCACGTAGCTCTGAAAGATGAATGTGAGGCAGATCAAACTCAACAACACAATGTGGCCTGCAGTAATGGCCACAAACAAACGAATGGTTAAAGAAAAAGGCTTGGTGAAAAGACCGATCAATTCTACCGGTAAAATAATAGGGCGCAAGGCGAGTGGCACACCGGGTGTCCAGAAGATGTGCGACCAGTAATTTTTGTTACCGCTGAAGTTGGTAATAATAAATGTCAGTACGGCCAGCACGAGCGTTACCGCGATGTTTCCCGTAAGGTTACCCGAGCCGGGCAAAAGACCCAACAGGTTCCCGAAAAGGATAAAGAAAAATAGTGTGAGCAAATAGGGTAAAAACTTTTCGTAATGATGGCCGATGTTTGGTTTCACGATCTCATCTCGCACGAAGATGACAATGGGCTCAATGAATGACTGAATACCTTTAGGGGCCTTGCCGGTTCTATTTTTGGCCGATCTGGCAACAGCCGTGAGGATAAGCAATAATAGCGTGGCATTGATCAATAACATCGCCACGTTTTTAGTGATGGAAAGGTCAAAAACACCCTTTCCGCTTTCGGTTAGATATATGTGGTTGTGCTCTAATTTATAGCCGTTGTACTCTACGGGGTTGTGGTGTTCGTCAAAAAAGCGGGAAGAAAGGAAAATATCCAGTCCTTTTTCAGAAGAATAAACGATGATAGGCAGCGGCAAAACCAAGTGATCCGTGAAATGCCATTGGTGATCGTCAATTACGTGATGCAGGATTACCTCGTTTGGATTGAACTTCGCTGGCTCCCCTCCTTCGGTTTCTGAACCGGAAGCAAATGACGGGCTTAAAAAGCTGGCAAATGCAACGAAAAAGAGGGTCAAAAAGGCGGTTTTTTGTATCAAAAAGGGCTTTTTCATCGCAGTCAGAACAAAGGCTTTTAATTGGACTGCAAAACTATCAATTAAAATTTCTGAAAAAAACTTATGCCACAAAAATTCAAGTGATTTAAAGTTGATATTGACCCAATTAGCGGGATTAATGTTGACTTGTTTAATTACATTTCTTAACACGAAGTGTCAATATCCAAAAACAAAAAAACCGTAATTTTGCTTCTCCGTTTATAGCAAAAACAAAAACTAATTCTTTATGAAAACATCGAAACTCCTTAGTCTGGCGGCTATCTTTTTGTTTCTTCTGTCGTGCTCAAAAAATGAAGACCCTAAACCTCTTCAAAATGCTACATTGAGCTTTGCAAACGCAACTCCAATTACGGCTCCCTCGGCTATGGCCGCATCAAACGATGTCAATGCGCAAAGTGCTACAACTTGGGTTGGTGTTGCCAATGCAATGTCTGGCTACACAGCTCTTTTTAATGCACCCGCTGGGTCTAAATCAACTTCTACGCCTATTATTGCATCAAACATAGGTGCACGAGCAGCGGCCACTCAACAAACTTACTTAGTGTATACTTGGACTGATCCAAATTATGGAAGCATAAGCTATCAAATTAGTGAGGTTGGTGATAAGTATACTTTTGAGGTATTCTTCAAAAATAATGGCGCAGTTAATTGGCTAAGGTTAATCTATGCAGAAGAGAAGAAAGATCGCAGCCAAGGGCTTATGAATATTTACGACACAACTAACTCAACTAAAGCTGTCGTATTAATCAATTACTCTTGGACTCGCACTGGAGATTTATTGCAATTCCAGATATCAAATGCCGAAGACAATTTTAAGATTGTTTTAAATGTCAACACTAAAACCAAGGCCGGAGATGTTGCTTACTATACGGGTACTAAACTATACTACAAAATTGTTTGGGATGCTTTAGGGAATGGCTCTTGGACGGCATATGAGTCAGATGGCATAACAGTAAGTGCGACCGGAACGTGGACTGTATAAATTTCTAAGTACGAAGAATAAAAAAAAGGCGCAAGAAGATCCTTGCGCCTTTTTCTTTTACCAAAATTTACTTTATCAAATCCTCTCAATTTCTCTGCCTTTAGACAAGACTTGAGAATGTTTTCTACGGAAGATATTATTGCCATGAAAATTCAGGCCTTTCTAGGCAGGGGGAAGAAAAAAGACTTTTGGGATATAGCTGAACTGTAGAACCATTCAGACTAAAAAAGCAGACGTGGGAAAACGTTCAGAAATTGATCCGTAAAAAAGTAAGCCAGTATTTAAAATAACAATCATACCATTCACTCCACTGATCTCCGCCATCGGAAAATGAAATTGCATGGGGTATGTGTATACATTACAAAGTCATTCATTCATATCCGCTAATACCAAGGGCACGTACCCAGGTTGTGCGTAAGCGTTGCAAAATTCTTTTGGCAAATCCTTCAGTGTCCGAACGCAGGGTAAAGGGTTATTATTCATCTCCACCGATTCTTGGTAGACTTTAAAAACTGTCGCAAAGGCTGCCTCGTCCTAAAAAAAGTTGACAGTTTTTAATTATTAATTCTACCTCAAGTTTACACTTAAAGTTTAATCCTGCAAACCGTTTACATTTGTTGAACCAGGTGAAGCGGACGTGGGCAATGCTGAGGAGCA
>JAJTHV010000147.1 GCA_021300095.1 Flammeovirgaceae bacterium
AGGATCGAATTATTAGTGAAAATGGGAATTTACAATCGGTGGCAGGTTCGAATGGACTTGCCTTGAACGCGATGATTGGTGGAGGATATCAATTCAATGCTTCGATGGGCATTCGGGTGCTCACCTCCTTCAAATTAAAAGAACGTGATGTAAACCCGGATGGCCTATCGCGCGACTTTATCGGGCAAGTAGCATACATCATTCGATTTTAATTTTGCATTTCGTTGTAGCGAAGAATTTGATTAATTTGGCTGCGACAACGAATGAAACTTTTTCTTCCCAGTCTATTCTTCATTTTAAACATCACACTCTCCTACTCGCAAGGTTGTAGTGATGCAGGATTTTGTACCATGGGCGCCATGAAGCCCGATCAGCCTTACAACAAAAAAATTCAATTAAAGCTACGCTCAATGGAAGTGAGCTTTTATCGAGGCACTACCACACTCACTCCGATTGTTTATGTGGCCACGGCAGACATGAATTTTAGTCTAGGACCTAAATACACCTTCCAACTCAAAGTTCCTTTTCAATTTGTGGAAGGGCAATTGGCGAAAACTTCTTCGCTGGGTGATTTGTCCGTTTGTGTAACCCGAAACATCTATACTTCCGATCGATTTGATGTGAATCTTTCTTTAGGTGGAAAAATCCCAACTAATTCTTCCGACAAATCAACGCGAGGCTTGCCTTTGCCCATGTACTACCAAACTAGCCTGGGCACTTACGATGTTATTGCAGGCGTATCCGTTATTAACCGAAAATGGCTATTCGCAACCGGTATCCAAATACCGCTAAACCAAAACAACAACCAATTCGTCTGGTCGGCTTGGGATGGTGATGTAGAACAAGCCTATGTAGATCGATACACGCAATCCAAAAATTTGAATAGAGGCATCGATGTGATGCTACGTGCTGAGCGAAATTTTCGGTTATCGCGATTCAATTTTTCGGTAGGGCTATTGCCTATTTATCGAATAACCTCAGATGAAATAACAAACAGTATTGGCAATCGTACATCTAAGGATGTAAAGGGTAACGAAGGAAATGGACTAGCCTTATCAGTAATTGGCACAGGAGGTTATAATTTTAATGTACGCTCCGGCATCAAATTGCTGATCGGTCATAAAGTTGTTCAGCGCGAATTCAGTCCCGATGGATTGACTCGCGAGTTTGTCAGTTCCGTAACTTACATGTATCGCTTCTGATGAAATATTGGTTTATATTATTATTAGGAATTGGCGGCAACTTAGCCGTAGCTCAGTCCATCTCATTTCGATCTATCGATTCACTGGCATCCAATGCCAATTATGCGGAAGCCATCCGACAGGTAGATCGCCTTCTTGCAAATGCAACTAGTCCATCCAATGATATTCTGCTGAAAAACAAAAAAGCAGAATTGCTATTGTCGCAGGGCAATGTAAATGAAGCCGAAGTTATATTAAAAAATCTCACTACCAGCGATCGTTTCTTAGAAGCCGTGGTGCTATCTACACAGGGCAAACTCAACTTGACAAAAGGCAGGTTTGATCTAGCGAAGGAAAACCTAGAATCAGCATTAAACCTATTTACCGAAACGCAACAGAGCAACTCTACGGAAGCCATTCAATGTTTAGCCAGTTTGGCTTCCTACTATGTGGCGACCGGCAAATACAATCAGGCAGAAGAATATGAAACGGCTGCCTTGCAACTGAAAAGAAAAGTAAAAGGCGAAAACAGTGAGGATGTAGCTGCTTCGTATAACAATCTGGGATTAATTTACCTGGCTTCCGATCCTGATAAAGCCATTGAGTATTACGAAAAAGCGCTGAACACCTATCAAAAAATTCATGATGCCAATCACCCTAAAATGGCTATTGCAAATACTAATCTGGGGATTGCTTACAATCAACTAAAACTATTCGGTGATGCCATCAACTATTTCGAAGCTGCTAAGAAAATCTGGGAGAAAATTTATCCGAATGGTCACCCGAATCAATCCATCGTATTACGCAATTTAGGCAGAGCCTACGCGCTTCAAAAAAATCCAACATCAGCCATTGCCTATTACAAGCAGGCTATTGCGATCTATCAAAAAGCCTACGAAAACAAGCACCCCGACCTGGCCAGTGCGTACAACGAATTAGGCGCCATCTACCTGGGGCAAACCAGTTATGATGAAGCGATCAACTACTTTCAGCAGGCGCTCATTGCTAATTCACCCTCTTTTAATTCAGAAGACACGAAGAAAAATCCCAACGGCATTGAGTTCTATAATCCTTCGGTGTTGGTTTATTCACTCAACATGAAAGCGCAGGCACTAGAAGAAAAGTATCTGGGAAAAACGCTAAAACTGGAAGATTTAAAAATTGCACTGAATTGCCTTTACAGCAGCGACTCTTTAATCGATGAAATTCGCCATCAAAGTTCTGATGAAAATGATAAACTGGCATTAGGAAGCCGGGCAGCAGAAGTTTATGAAGATGGTGTGCGCATTGCCATGATCATTTCTGAAAATGTATTACGCCCCC
>JAJTHV010000430.1 GCA_021300095.1 Flammeovirgaceae bacterium
CAACTCAATGGCCTGTGTTCTGGCATTTTCCGGTAAGGCCGAAAATGTGGCAATCTCTACTACAGCTACTACCTGATCTCCTTTTTGCACAGAGGCTACAAACAAAAATTTAGGCAACGCACTACCAAGTCCGCTCAGGATCGCATTGTTATAGCCTTCGGGCAATTCATCGAGGTAAATACTTTTGCCCGATGCGGCTGCCTGACCCACCAATCCCTCTCCCCACTGAAAGGAGACATCCTGATTTTCGACAGGTAAAGCAAAAGAGGCCGTCATATGGAGCGTTTTGGCATCACCTGTTTTCTTCACTTCATACCAAGCGCCTTGACCCGCCTTTAGCAAATCGCAAATAGAGTTTAAGCCGACCTGCTTGATTTCGTTTTTCTTGGCATTTTTCAACTCGTTGGCAAACGTTTTTTTATCGAGTGAAAAGTTGACAGTTTCTGCATCGGTAGCGGTAGAAGTTTGGTTGTTGTTCACTTCCTTAAACACCACAATTTCCTTGCGGATTTTTTGCGAATAGTTGATGGCGGTGATGCCCAGGCCAAAGGCAATGAACACGATGATGAATGCTTTGCCAAAAACCCAAAAACTGTCGGGGGATTCTGTCATGCCTCCCTCATAAATCAGATTATCGCGTAAACTATACAGCATATATGCAGATAAAAGAATGGCTGCATAAAACAGCGCAGTGAGCATCAGACTTCTCTTCTGGGGGTCTTTGAATAACTCCAACCATTTATGTAGAAACTCCTTCATAGGTTTTGTATTTCTTTTTTATCAACAAATAGTGCGTGTAGATTTTTCTGATCTCAAAGGTGCGGTACATTTCATTACTTGTAGTGTTTATTCAATTCAACTAAAAATGCTACGATCTCATCGATCTTCAATGTGTAATCAATTTGTGTGAGCGAAAGAGCCGCTTTCGGCATCGTATCGATCATGCATTCACTCGGTTCCTGCACAATCGTCAGCCCTCCCTTGTCTTTGATAAGTTTCATGCCCAAGCCGCCATCGCGGTTAGCGCCTGAAAGTAAAATACCCACCAACTTATCGCGATACACATAGGCCGCAGTGCCCAAGGTAACATCAATGGCTGGGCGCGAATTGTTGATCATTTCTTCGGTGGACATGGCAAAATGATTGCCCAATTCTACCGACATATGATAATTGGAAGGGGCGAGGTACACACCGCCCTTCTTAATGGATTCCTTATCGTTTGGTTCTACTACTTGCACGACACTTTTAATTGATAATGCTTCCACAAATCCATTGCGCACATGTTTTAATCGATGCAAACACATGATAATCGGAAGTTGAAAGTTTTTAGGAAGCTGGGAGAGTATTTTTACAATACCTTGAAAACTCCCGGCCGATCCACCAATTACAACTGCCTTATAGCTGTTATTTAAATTATACTTGTCCATGGCAGGTGGCCTCCTAATCCTTTATCTTCTTATAAACTTTTTCTTCGTTGTTAACCACCAAAAACTTGCTGGCTACTTCGCACCAGATCAGCGATTCTTTTGAACCGATGGCGAGGTATCCGTATTTAAACATGCTTTCGTGGATTTTTTTTAGCACTTCATTCTGAAGTGTTTGATTGAAATAAATCATCACATTGCGGCAAAGGATCAGGTCAAACTTGTTGAACACTTCGCCTTTCACCAAATCATGCTTGCGGAAGGTGACATTCTGCAACAATGATTTATCAAATACGGCCCTGCCGTTCTCTTCTTTGTAATAATCTTTCAGGCTTCCTTTTCCTTCGTATCGAATGTAGTTTTTCTCATTCAGCTCCATGTTTTTGATCGGGTAGGAGGCTTGTTTGGCTTTGTCCAGAATAGTGGTGTCGAGGTCAGTAGCGTATAATTGAACATCCTGCAAAATGCCCATCTCTTTCAGCACGATGGTCATCGATAATACTTCTTCGCCCGAAGAGCAGCCCGCATGCCAGATTTTGAATTGTTTGTGGTTTAACAAAATGCCGGGAATAATTTCATCGCGGATGATGCGCCAAAATCCGGGGTCTCTGAACATCTCGGTTACATTTACCGTCAGTTCGTCCAAAAATTCATCAATAAAGGTGGGCTGGTCATTCAACTTTTTCAGTAGGCTTTCTACTGTCAAGCTTTTCAGCTCTAAAATCCGTAGCATCCTTCTCTTAAAGGACGACATGGCATAGTTACGGAAGTCGTATCCATACTTCACCTGAATTAGTTCGGTGATCTTTTTAAGATCGGCAATGTCAATGTCTTGTATCACTTCTCAATCACGTTATATCAAGTTCATCTAGCGACAAAAATAGAATTTCAACGAAGCCCCATTCCGCTTATTCGGGTGTAAACCTTACATGGGACAATTCTGGCCCGAGTGAGATGGATTACACACGGCTGTTGCATTCATCTTATCATATTCCTTTTGTAGTTATTCTAAACAATTGGTTATTATTAACTTATGTCATACAGATAATAAATGGTCCGGTCGAAAAGATCCCGGCAGCAATGATTCGGCATCAGGGTATAACAACCAGGCCATTTCATCGGTCATAAAAAGAATCTGAATTTTAGATTGCTGGCGTTGCTCGTACTCTACCAGCACCTGACGACAGGCACCACACGGAGCTGCCGGTGTAAGCTCTTTGTGGTTTTTCTTATGGGCTACCACGGCAATTTTCAAAATCTTTTTTTCAGGAAACTGTGCACCTAATGAATACAAGGCTACGCGCTCGGCACACATGCAAAGGGGATAGGAGGCGTTTTCCTGATTGGCACCGGAAATGATGGTATTGTCATCCAGAATTAATGCAGCCCCAACTTGAAATTTGGAATAAGGAGCATAGCTATGGTGAGTAGCTTCTTTGGCTTTGTGTACCAAATACTTTGATTCGCTATCCAGATCATCGATCGAAGCAAATCGTTCCATAGCGTTCATAGGTTGGGGATAGGACTAATTGCTAAAGTTAATAAACCTGCCCTGAGTTCAAAAAGATAGTGCTTATTTCTTTGCTTTTGGGCGTCCGGGCGACAGCTTTTGTTTAATTTTAAATCGGATTGAGGTTGATGTAAAAAGGCAATTAAGTCATGCCTGAAGCAACTCAGAGGTTCACCTGCAGTCCCGTCAAAAATTATGAAAGAACAAGCCATCCTGATTTTAGGAGCCGGTCGCTCCTCTACTGCACTGATTCATTATTTATTAAAACATGCCGCACCCAACCGATGGACTGTAACCGTAGGCGATTTCTCCATGGCTGCAGCGGTTGATCGGGTAAACGGACACACCTCCGGAAGAGCCATCGCTTTTGATATTACCCAAAAGGAAGCGAGTCGTGCCGAAATCGCCAAAGCCGATGTGGTGGTTTCGTTGCTACCGGCTCACTTGCACGTGCAAGTAGCGGTACTCTGTTTGTCCGAAAAAAAGCACCTGCTCACCGCCAGCTACGTGTCGGATGAGATGAAAAGCCTCGATGCCGAAGCGAAACTAAATGGATTACTGTTTTTGAACTAATGCGGGCTCGACCCCG
>JAJTHV010000451.1 GCA_021300095.1 Flammeovirgaceae bacterium
AGAAAACACAGAAAACGAAAACTAAAAATAAGGCCATCAGCAACCGAAAAAAACATACCGTTACATCATCAAATTGTGAGTTAACTTTTGGTGGTCAATTTGCCGCGAAAAACAGTGGTCAGTTTGCGCGGAATTTCCAATAGTGTGGTATAAAATTCAATTCGCGCCAATTACGGCAGATTCAAATTGACTAATCCCCCGAATTAAATTCGAATTGGGGGAAATTTGGAGGGTTTTAATTGATAATCAAATCATTGTATTCCCGTCCCGGGTACATCTCTTAAAAACAAAAGCCCCGAAAATTCGGGGCTTTTTTGTGGGTAGGCTTTACAAAATAATAACGTTTTGTGGCTTTTGCTTCTTCAGATGTAAATACCCAAAGCTTAATCATGCTCGTAATATCATATCGCCTTTAAGTGAAAACCCTCCCTATAGCTTATTAATCTTTTTCCATTTTCAAAATTCTTTCTCCAAGCGTCTTCTTCGTGACTAATGTCAATGATTTCATCAGTCGTCATTTTTCCGAAACGAACAACAACCTCGTGCAAAGTTTTTAATTCTTCAGGTGTGAAAAGCTCTTTGTTGAATGATAAACTGCCACGCTTAAACTTCTCACCAATAGCTTCGTTAAATTTTATGCGATTTATTTCAACCAGATTATTGGCTTCCAAATATTCAAAAATGCTTTGGAAATTATTTGGCACTGGACCCATATCAATAGCACGGTATTTTGCACCACTAATTGAAAGGCCCGTCTTCTTGAAATGATAGAAGTCAGCATAGAAGAGCATTTTATTTAGCTTGGTTTTATATGGCTCCACCTTTTCAGAAAAGAATATTACCATTTGGCTGAATTTCTCAAGGTCAGGTCTTTTGTAACCCGTTTCGTCATTTGCCTTAAGTTTTCCAGCCATAAAATAGTTTTCTAGGTCAAAACTGATCAATTGGCTTTTAGAGATAAGTTCCTCTACTCGAACTAACGTGCGCTCTCTCTCTTTGTCATTAAGAGCGTCACTAGAAATGATCATCTCTTTGAATTTTACTGGGTCCTTTGCAAACTCCAGAATTAATGCGTTGGAAGCATTTGGGATTTCTCCATTCTCGTAGTTGCGATAGATGTTAATACCAAATCTTAATACTTCCGCCATCTTTGTAGCGGACAAGCCGTACTGCTCGCGTAGTGAGACAATCTCCTCAGGAAAAGGTATATTGTACCTATTCCTATATTGATTGTACACCTGACTCAGGTTTAATTGTGTGAGACGTTCATCTTCAAATTTTTCTCCACTATCCTCACACAAATAATAATGATAGACCACTTCGAATTTCTCTTTGCGAAAATCGGTTTCAATGGTCTCCTGTTTCATCACCATTTCTTTGCCTGTGATAGGACTCTTCATATTATCTATTTTTTATAGGGATAGTTCAAAGGCTGTTCTGCAAAATGGAATGAAATGCAAAGCACCTGACTGCTGGATTGTCCCATAGTAATTTTGATATACACTTCTTCTCCTTGAATAAATTTTCCGAACACCCACATGTCGGTACCTCCATAAAGTGTTTCATGGATTGGTCCATCCGAAAAGTGGAAAAGTTCAAGGCTTGCCAATTCATTTTTTACATCATTGATAGAAAACTCCAATGCCTTCATTGTCTTGTAGTTTTTCTCGCGATCTGATCGGATCAATAGGCCCCAAAAGCCTAGTTTAATCTTAAAGTCCCGTAGAAACCCCTCAATTTCAATGTTTGAAGCCATCTGTAAACACTAATCATATCCAAATGTATTACTTTAAAGTGAAAATTAATTAAATATTTTGGATTTTTTAACTTTAAAGTGATTTTGACTTGTGTCTTCGATATTAATTTTCAAGAAAAATGATGTGCAAAATAAGATATCAATATAGGAGTCATAAGTGCATGACAAATTCGAAAAACTCATCGTTTGAGGGATTCCATTTGAACCCCTAATTCATTGATCAGTAATTTAAATAAATGTCAAAGACCTGAATTTCATTTACCTCTGAAACCCACTCTTATCCATATTCGGCAGCAGGTTCAACGCATTTTTGTAATAAATCTTTTTCAAAATTTCGTCCGGCAGGCCGATGCCGTACATGCGCCAGAAGGCATGGTATCTTTTGTGATAGGGAAAATACTCATCTTCTGTTTCCAGCACCCGAAAATAGGTTTCGTACTCTTCGGGCACCCAACTGTCTTTGCCAAACAGCACCCGATCCTGATACTTCGTTAAAAATGCTTTCGCTGCACGCGGCTGTCGGCCTAATTCCGCAATGACAGCGCCAATTTCAGTGTACATATTTGGGTACATCTCCATTAGCTGACTGAGCTTTTTCAAGTCGCTGCCAAACCAGCCGAGGTGTGCGTTGATGAATTTCGTTTTCGGATGTTTTTTGAAAATGCTATGCTGTTCGGCAATAATCGTTTCCCACTTCACCGTGTCGGTGTCGTGTCTGCGGCCGGGATGTAATTTAAGCTCCAGCCAGCGCTCGTTGTTTTTGTCGATCGGCTCCCAAAACTGTTTGGGGTCTGCGGCATGAATCAATACAGGAATCCCCAGCTGACCACACTTGGCCCACACAGGATCGATACGCGGATCATCGATATGAATGCGCCTTCCTTTGGAATCTTTGTTGGACATGCCCAGACTTTTATAAATTTTTAACCCCTTCGCACCGCGCTTCACATCGTCTTCCAGTTGCTTTACGGTACGAGCAGTCCAGTCCGGATCATCAATTGCACCAAAATCTACATTCGTAAAAAGCACAAAGCGATTGGGAAATTGTTTTTTGATATTGTCGATCGATTTTTCCAGATGGTCGCCACTACTGCGAAAACCGCGACCACTCAAATTGACCATCACACCCATGTTGAGTTTGTCCATTTCTTTGATCAGCCCACTCAAATCGGCAGAGTTCATATTCCCCTGGTGATTGTGGATATCGATAAAAGGGAATTTCGCTTTCGTGATGCGATGTTCTTCCACCTTTAAAGATGATGGAGGATTATACTCTTCAAAATCCATCTTCATTTCCAGCGGCTTTTCTTGTGCACGCACGAATAGTGCACATAAACAAAAGACGGCCAATAAAATTTTTCGCATAATCATTTAAATGTTTCTCTAAAATACGCTTTTGTGTAGACAGAGATTTAAAATATATGTGAACGGTCATTAAACCTCTTTCTCTTGCGTCAATCCAAGCAACATAAAACAGATGCTCATTTGAAGTAGTAAAAAATTAATTTTTGAAGCATGAAGAAGCTAGTATCGTTTTCCATTTTTGCTGTGATGGTTTTGGCCATGATGTTCGTTTCAAAATCGGCTCGGGCTCAACGTGTCATTATCAATCGTTCTACCGTTTTAATGGCTCCAGTTCCCAACGCAACCATCGCATCCACGCAAGGATATTGGAAGTGGAGCAATCGCTACCAAAAGTATGTGTGGGTTACCAAATCCAAGGTGCGGTTTCGTGTGCATCGCGGCTATCGCGTGCGCATCTAAGTTCTTTTGAATCCGTCAAATCTTAGTAACTTGCTTACTTTGATTTGAATGAGAATGAATAAATTTCTTTTACTGTTACTTTTACCGATCGGGTTGATAGCTCAACCGGCTGATCAGGTGTTGGATGCCGCCAAGCGAAAAATTGCCGCGCGCAATTATGTGGAGGCCAAAGCAGAACTCACCAAATTTATTGGCACCAATCCCAAAGACAGAAATGCTTTTACACTTCGCGGTCGTTCGCGTATTGGCTTGCAAGATTATTACGGAGCCATTGGCGATTTCAACTTTGCGTTAGAAATTGACTCCACCTGGGCCGAAGCCCTCAACTTCCGGGGCGAAGCGAAAATTTATTTAGGCGATGATGAAGGCGCCATTGCCGATTTAGACAAAGCCATTCGCTTTCGTCCTAATTACGAGGAGGCCTACACCAACCGCGGTCTTGCCAAATACAACATCGAAGATTTTCAAAGTGCTTATTTCGATTTTTCGAAAGCGCTAGAGTTGGGTCAACCCAATGACGATAAGTACTATCATCGGGGTGTGGTAAAATCAGAATTGGGAGAATTTGTCAGCGCGATAGACGATTATTCCAAAGCGATTGAATACGACAAAACCGATGCGAACCTCTACAACTACCGCGGGGTAGCGTACTATAACATCAGCGATTTTGACAAAGCCATTGCCGACTACAACGAAGCGATCCGGCTCGACCCGAAAGATCCCTTAAAGTATGAAAACCGTGCGCTATCCAAAAGCGCAAAAGAAGATTTGAAAGGTGCGCTGGAAGATTATAATAAATCGTTGGAGTTGGATACGGAAGATTCTGAAACGTTCAACCTGCGCGGTGTACTGAAGCATACACTGCAGGATTATGATGGTGCGATTGCCGACTACACCAAGGCCGTTGAATTGGATAATACCAACCCTACGTATTTTGATAACCGCGCACTCAGCAAAACGGCCAAAGAAGATTATGCCGGAGCGATTGATGACTACACGGCCTCGATCGAACTCTATCCGACCGATGCAGAAACATTTTATCAACGCGCGTTGGTGAAGTTGACCATGAACAACAATTACGATGGCTGCCTCGATCTAAAACGTGCAGATGAGCTAGGTTCACCGGAGGCAAAAGCCGCTATCAAGAAAAGCTGCAAGTAATTTTCTCGCGTGAAGATTTTTGTCATTCTCAATGGAGTTTCCCGAAAGAAGGGAAAATTCTATCGTGCGATTTTACCTGCGTTGCAAGCAAAGCATGACTGCACTGTGGCAGAAACACGCTATTCAGGCCATGCTTTTCAATTAGCACAAGAAGCTACTCACCAAAATTTTGATTGCATTCTTTCGGCCGGTGGCGATGGCACGCTCAATCAGGTTCTCAATGGCATGCTCTCCGCCAATCATCCGCATTTGCCTCACCTCGCTATCCTTCCACTTGGATCCGGAAATGATTTTGCCGGTTCGTGTGGATTGAAAGAAGATGTGCATCAGTTAACTTCTTTATTGGATAAGAACGCGCCCATTGCAACCGATGTAGGCAAAATAATATGTGGCGATTCATCAGGCGAACGGACGCAAAAATATTTTATGAATGTGGCGAGTGTAGGCATGGGGCCCACCACTGTTTTGCAAATGGAAAAGCTTCCGCGATGGCTAGGAAGCGACTTGCGCTATCTGGCGGCCATCCTTCATACATTTTTTACCCATCGGCCTACAGACCTGAGCATTAAAACGGACAGCTGGAGTTGGAATGGGAAAGCGCGGGTATGGGCAATGGCCAATGGCCAATCGTTTGGCAACCGAATTTATATCGCTCCACAATCGAAATCCAATGATGGAATATTCGATACGTTTTTAGCGAGCGATGTGCCGCTTCTTACGTTTCTGATCTACTTACAAAAACTGAAAGGGAAGAGAAAGTTAGCGGACTCCAAAATTCAATATAACCAAGGTCGCGATTTTGAAATCAGTTCTTCCCAAAATCTCGCCATTGAAGCGGATGGAGAAATCCAAGGCTATCTTCCTGCTCAGATAACGGTGTTACCGGATCGTGTTAAGATTTATCGTTGATTATTCTTCTTCGAGGTATTTCTTCAGCTTTTCCCAAGTGGCATTTGCTAAAACCGGCTGGTAGTCCTTTTTGTCTTTATCAATTGATTCAACAATGTATGCGGCTCTTTCTTTTGAATCGGGATGGGTACTCATCCAAGATAAGTATTTAATAGATGATGCTTCTCCATCGCCCATTCGATATAAAAAGTCAGCGAAGGGTTCTGGGTTAATATTGGCAGCTGTCAAATAATCCACAGATTTCAAATCGGCTTCTTTTTCTAATGTGCGATCGTAAGCCGATGACGAAAGCATTTTTACGGCTTCTTTCACCGTCTCGCCTCCACCTCCGGCTGTCATTGAAACCAAGACGGAAAGTCCAATTTCCTTTACCAGTTTTTTCATGACATGACGTAGTTGAATGTGGGCTATCTCATGGCCTAAAACACCACACAACTCAGATTCATTTTCGGAATCTAAAATCAATGCGCTGTTCACAACCAAATGACCATTGGGTAAGGCAAAGGCGTTGATCTGATCATTTTTTACGATGTGCAATTGAATGGACTTTCGGTCGATCCCATTGGCCTTGCAAATCTTTTCAACCAGACTGTCCAGAGGTGCTTTTGCATTTCGGCCGTTGATCTCTGTATTTTCTTTGCTATATAATTCCCAGAACAGATCGCCTAATTTCTCTTCTGTAGTATCGGTCATCTTCTTCACCTCGAAAAGCGTCATCCAATCCACTTGTGAAAGCCCCCAATAAAGACCAAAGAAAAAGGCAACGATGGCTACAGCCTGAATGATAATTCGATTCATAAATCAAGGTTTACAAATAAGGTTTGTTAAATCACCATACAACCACCACGAAACATGTTGCCCTTTGCGTGTAACGATAGCGGTGTAAATCGTGGCGATAAATTCAACCACATTGAATAAAAAAACGGTAATCATGTAAGCGATGTATGGATTCGAAACGGTTTCGTCTCCAAATACAATAGAGATCGTCCACCAAAAACCAAAGCTATTCATGAAAAGCAATGAAAACTGCGAGAGCAACGCTTGTGTGCAATGCCAGCGAACGAAATAAGTGCCGTTGCGATTGCCCAAATAGAAAATAAGGGTGGCAATCAAATTAATGATGGGTAGTGGCAAACCGGCAATCACGGCAATCAATGACATCAAATAACTATTCGATGCTTTTTCTGCCTCATGTTCTCCGGGAACATAATCAAACTGAGTAGTCATAAACCTTTATTAATGTTCCAAATCCAATTGACGATCACAACTAAAATGGCAAAAGCCGCTACGTACTTTCTTTGCAAGAATGCTTCTGCCTGAAGGTAAAATGCAAACAGAGAAGAACCATTCGATCGATAATCAATAATCAGCCAGACGGGAACTACGATTAAGATGATTGCAATTAAAAACCCAAAGGGGTTCCACCAAATGGCATTCGAAAAATCTCCCTGAAGAATCGATAGCACAGATCGGGTTGAACCGCAGGACGGACACGGAATGCCCATGACATGCTTTACTAAACACGTTTCAATATGCGTGTCGGTAAAACGATCCTTATAAAGCTGAACACCGATCCAAGCATACCCTGCCGTGCAGGCAATCGACAACAATAGGTATAAACGACTTTTCGTCAAATCTTAAAGATATTGCTGAAGTTTGGCGATATTCTTTTCACGTGTAGCCCCCATAATCATGAACCAATCGATGATTGCCCAAATGCCGAAGCCCCCGCAGGTAATCAGTTTACCGATTCCAAGTCCCGTATCTCCGATCATGAACCGATCAATTCCCAAAGAGCCTGCTAGCAGAGAAACAATCAAACTAGTAGTAGGGTCTTTGAACTGAAGAGTTTGTATCATTCCCCATTTTGAATCATCCAGTGCCACCAGACGATCACGAATTTGCATTACATGATGGCTTTCGAAAAACTTTCCATTCGCCATGATAAACATGTCCACTTTTTGTGTATCCATTTTTGATAAATTTGGTTAGGTTAGGCTCTTACTCTTCTGGATTTTCAGTTTCTCCCTATTTTTTTGAGTGGTCTCTCGGCTCCACTTAATTCAAAGATAAT
>JAJTHV010000274.1 GCA_021300095.1 Flammeovirgaceae bacterium
ATTATTTTTTTCATTTCAGAAATTTTCAATGGTTGTCTATGTAAAGTAGTTTGATATTTTTATTGCCATTCAATTGGTTTTTTTGTTGTCGAAAGAGGAAATGCACCCAAGCATGACTCTCGAATAATGAATGGATCGGTAATAAACTCTTCGTACGACACTCCACCAGTTGGAATGTAGCGAGGAGGGAGCGAGGGGGGTTCAGGTATAATCTTCGCTCCGAGTGGGATATTGTTGGCCGATAAAAATATTACTTTTTTAGAGACGCCTGATGCTTGAAAATAACCATACACAGGTGTTGTGCTGTTGGTTGAAAAAACATTGGAAACAGGTTTCCCAACGGAAGGTTGAAACAAACTGCTTGCACCATCTTTTTGATCGCGTACCGTCTTCCAAAATTGATATGCAGCTTTTGTCAGGCTCAGTTGCTCTACTTTTACCATTGTTTTATCATAAAACGGCCAAAATTCAACGGGTATAGTTCCGACATCAATTTTTTTGTATTGGTTATTGGCACCAGTATTCGTTTCGCTGATGTAAGGTTTATTATTCACTAAATCAGCCCAGCATTCACAACACTCGCATGGTCTCACTGCAATCAATTGATCGAATCGTAAGTCATAGATGTGACCACTGCAAGGTCGTGGATCTTTTTTAGGAGGTGGGGGCGGTTCTTCCGGCTTGGCTCCTAAAATGATATGCAATTCAGGCGAGGTAATGACACGATACGTTCCTATAAGTCTCCATAGAAAATAATTGTCGGTTTGGGCCTCTCCACGAGAGTCCATAAAAATTCTGAATTGATATTTTTTAGTGCCTTGTTCTGTATTGATCGTTTCGAAACTGTAGTAAATACTATCTACGATTCCGGCTGACGAGATCATTTCTGGGGTTGACTCAAAAATGGTTCCATCGCGGAGTTCAATTTTTACTTTATATGATTTACCTACTTCACCCCGGATTCCTGCAGGGTTTGTTTGATACATGCCGTTATTTACCTCTGTCAATGTTTCGGAGAATCCTAGGTTGTCAATTATCGACACCGACTGAGCCGAAACGTTAAGTGGCGTGGATAACTCATTTAAATTTTGAGTGCGTGTTATTTTGATTGTATAAGGACCAGGTTCTGTAGTAATCCGACCATCGACAACGAGTGTTGCTGCCGTGTCTGAAAGATCGTATTCAAACACATCAACACACGAGTCGTGTAAGAGCAGTAAACAAAATATGTAGAGTGACCGTTTCATTTCCAATCAGCCGGTTTTAGGGTGGTGGAATACTTGAACGCTAGTAAGCAGGATTCGCGTACTACGAAAGGTTCCGTGTAATATTCGGCAATATAATCGGGTGGATCACCTGGTCTGGGAATATATCGCGGTGGCAATCCGGGGGGCTGTGGCACAACGCTTCGGCCTTGTGGAATGTCTTTCACGGTCAAGAAAATACTTTTTGTTGCAACTGAAGACGCAAAGAAAATTCCTTGTACTTGCTCGTTGCCATTTTTGTGAATAATATTTGAAACAATTTTGCCTGTGGCAGGTTGAAAGAGACTTGTGGCTCCTTCTTGTTGATCTTGGATTGTTTTCCAAAATGTAAATGCATTTTTGGATAAGCTTAACTGTTCCACCTTTACTTGAGTTTTATCCCAAAAGGGCCAAAATTCTACAGGTATGCTACCCACTTCAATTCCTTTGAACGTATTGTTCGTGTTAATTTGATTATTGCTCACTTTCGGGGTAACATCAACTAGATTGGCCCAGCATTCACAACATTCACATGGTCGGATTTGAGATAAGGCATTGGTTTGTTTATTCAAGATGGTGCCACTACATGGTCTTGGGTCTTTTATAATAATAGTACCACCGGCAGTTTTTTCAAAATAGATATGAAGTTCGGGTGAAGTGATCACTCTATAAATTCCGGTTAGTTTCCATAGAAAGAAGTTTTCTGTATTCGAATCACCACGCGAATCCATTTTGATTCTAAATGAATAACTGGTGAGGTTATCTTCTGATGTTTGTTTTTCAAACTCGTAATAAATGCTGTCTACACTTCCTGCGGGTTCTATTTTTTCAGGTATCGATTCAAAAATTTTACCATCAAATGTTTCAATCCTAATAAAATAAGATTTGCCAATTGTTCCCCGTAATCCTGTATCACTTGTTTGATATACACCAGGGTTTTTTTCAATCAATGCTTCGTTATTTCCATCTGAATCAAAAAGAGTTACGGATTTAACGGACACGGCAGACGGAGGTGAAAAGTCAACTAATTTTCGTGTCTTAGAAATCTTAATCGTATATGGACCCGGTGCATCGGTAATGTATCCATCAATTACCCATTGATTGGTTGACTCTGTTGGGGTGAAATCAAACCGATCGATGCACGCATCTTGCAAAAGAAGTAACAGCAGTAAGAGGCTTGGTCTTCTCATCTCCAATCGGCAGGTTTTTCGCTGGGGGCATTGCGAAGGGCAGGCAAACAAGCATCATGAGTTAACGAAGTACCGCTACTGTTTTTAACCAAACTTAGCGGCTTAGCGAAATGATTGAATACATCAATACACGAATCGTAACGGATAATAGAGGTAAACAATATGATTCGTTTTACACGCATGTCAATAGTTTACCATGTGACCGGTTGTTCATTTTTAGAAAACGGAAAAGCGGATAAACATGATTCCGCAATTGGTGGCGGAGCGCCTGGAATGGCGCCAACTCCCACAGGTATATCTGTTGGGTATAAGAAGATGATTTTTTTGTTGCTCGAATAGGCTGAAAAGAGGCCTTGCACTCCACCGGCTCCGGTTTTTATAGTCATATTCGATGGCACTTTACCAATGGCCGGCTGAAAGAGACTGGAACTACCCGACTTTTGTTCTGCTACCGATTTCCAGTAGGCATAAGCGGCTGGCGTTAGACTGATTTGCTCTACTTGCAACTGCACTTTTTCGAAGAAGGTCCAGTATTCAACCGGAACTAACCCTACCTCAATATTTTTGAATTGATTATTATTGATCAACTGAGAATCGCTAATGATAGGTAGCGTATTTACTAAGTCTACCCAGCACGTGCAGCAGGTGCAGGGGCCAATTTGTTCTAGCTGTCTATTGTAGCCACTGCATGCCGGAGGATCTGGAATTCGCGCTTCACCAGCTGTAACTGTCCGTAGTTCTGGATGCGTTTCAACTTTGTAGGTACCCGTAAATTTCCATCGATAATAATTGTTACCGCTCGGTTCACCGGTAGTGTTGGCAAAAACTCTGAATTGATACTTAGGTGATCCGCTTAGTGGTTGATATTGTTCAAAGGTAGTATAAACGTCATTTACAGATCCTGAAGGATTAATTTTTTCAGGGCTTGATTCATACACATTTCCATCTCGGGTTTCTACTCGCAGGGTATACTCACGTCCCACAACACCTTGAATACCAGAAGGACTTGTTTGAAAAGTGCCTTCATAGATTTCAGTCAATTCTTCGGAGTTTCCAACATTATCCGAAATGACCACTTTAGATGCGGACACTGTTTTTGTAGCAGTAAAGTCCAATACTTTTCGGGTGCGGCTTAATTTAACCGTATAGGGGCCTGGTGTATCGGAGATGGAACCATCGACAACTAACTGCGTGGCGGAATCAGCCGCATTGTAATCTATTCTGTCAACACACGAGTCAATCAAGACTAGTACGACCAGTAAAATGAATATCCTTTTCATTTAGAATTTAACGCTATAAGTAATAGATGGTAATATGGTTCCTATGATCGACAATTGGTAAGGCACCAATGTGCCGTTGGATGCTTCTTTGAAGAAAATCGTAAATGGATTTTTCCTGCCATACACATTGAAGAGTGACAACGTCCACGTTCCATCAAAAATCTTTTTACGCTTATGACTTCCCTCCAGCACCAACGCCAAATCCAATCGATGGTAATCGGGAATGCGATACTCATTGCGGTCAGAGAAATTGGAGACAGAAATATTGTCCACGGTAAATCCAGATAGAGGTGTAGTAACTGGCCGACCGGTGCGATAGGTGAAGTTACCAGTGAAAAAGTATCTTCTGGAGATATTGTATTTCCATGAGATATTTATCACATGTGGTTGATCAAAGTTGGAAGCATATTCTTTCCCATTGTTGATAGACTCAGATGCTGTTGGTCCTTGAATGGTTCGCAACGATCGGGAGTAGGTGTAGCTGACAGAGCCGGTCAAACGGCCCAACGATTTGGTAATTTGAGTTTCCACACCATAGGCGCTGCCTTTCCCTTGAAGCAAATCTGTTTCAATTTCTTGATTTAATATCAACCTCGCTCCATCTTTAAAATCGAGAATATTGTCAATGTTCTTTTGATAAAATTCAATGAACATATCATACGTTTTGTCTTTTGAAGTCCGGAAGTACCCGATCGAAAATTGATCTGCCATTTGCGGTTTAAAATAGTAACCGCTGGGTTGCCAAATGTCAATGGGTGTAATAGCCGTGGTGTTGGTGACCAAATGCAAATATTGATAGATGCGGTTGTATCCAAATTTGACAGATGATGTAGGAGAAATAGAATACCGAAATGAAAAGCGAGGTTCAAGACCATTATATGATTTGATCGTTTCTCCAGAATTATATTTTACTACATTGGTGAGATTAGGTAATTCTAATGGCAAACCAGGCTTGTAGATGTTAACACTTCCCGGTCCAATCGAACTGAACATACTGTAACGCACGCCTGCCTCAATGTTTATTTTTTCGTTCAGGTTGTAGTTGTCACCTACATAAATTCCTGTTTCCAGAGATTGCTGATCTTCAATCTGAATGAACTTGATATTAGAAATTGCTGTGGTCGGTTTTAAAGTCCCCGGATTGAATCCATAATATTGGGCTTGAAGCCCCGCGGTGATTTTATGTTTACCCATCTGATATTGGATACCTGTTTTGATGGACGGATAGGTAATTTTATACGACAAGTTGAATCCGTTTGCCTGACTATCGTCTGTCACTTCATAGCCATAACTTCCAAAGCCGGCATGAATGTATCCGTTCAGCTTGCTATTAAAAATGTGGTCTAGTTGCACGGATCCGAGCAGGTTATTCCATCGGTAGGTAGAATCCCCTTGAAGTTTAAATTGATCGCGGCTCGCATATCCTGAAAAGGTTATTTTGGTTCGGTCACTGAATTTATGGGATAGTTTCATGGATACATCGTAGAATGTAACCGAACTGTTTGTCAGGTCGATGTAGTTGGTTCGTATGGAATTAATTAACCAATCGGAATAGGTTGTTCGAACAGAGGCGGCAAATGTAGTTTTGTTTTTTACAATGGGGCCTCCGATGTGAAAGTTGCTGGTAATAGCACCAATGCCAGCACCACCTTTCCATTTTTCATTATCCCCTTCACGTGAATGAATATCCAGGACAGAAGAAATTCTGCCGCCAAACTCAGCGGGTATACCCCCACGATAGAAAGTTACATCGCGAACTGCCTCTGAGTTAAATGCTGAGAAGAAACCAAATACGTGCGAGCTATTGAAGATGGGCATGCCATCATACAAAATCAGATTTTGATCAGCGCTACCGCCCCGCACATTAAATCCAGAGGCTGCCTCTCCGGCAGTTGTTACACCCGGCAACACTTGTATTTGTTTGATTAAATCAACTTCGCCCATGAAACTGGGAGATCGTTTAATTTCTTTCATGCTTAATTCGACTCTGCCGATATTGCTCGTAACGGCTTCGCGGTTGGCCCGGTCTTGTACCACTACTTCTTCCAGTACAGTCGGGATTTCTTCTAAATCCAAGTTGAGTTGCCCGTCTTCATACGCTTTCAAATTCACTACTTTCTCTTCATAGTTAACATACGTCACAGTAACAATATGTTCTCCTGCCGGAACCTGCACTTGAAAATTACCCTGAACATCCGTAGAGGCGCCACTGGATAAATTAGTAAAGTATACACTCGCGCCTACAAGAGCCTCTCCGCCCTTTCCTTTTACACTACCGCGCACCCACACTTTTTTATTGCGCATGCTCAGCTCGGGTTTCCCAAATTGCGTTTCTTCAATTTTTTTCTGATCCCTCACGGCTGTATTCAACAAAGTGGTGTGTTGAATGGCTTGTGTGGGATCTTTTACTAATACAATGGTATATCTGTCAAACTCCAGATAGTTCAAATCGCTTCCTAGAAATAAGTCTTTTAGTAAATACTGTAAGGTTTGACCTGCATAGTCTTTTTCAATGACAATGCCATTGATCCAATCGGGAAGGAAGAAGAAATTAACGGACTCCTTTTTTTCTAATTCTTCTAAATACGATTGAAGGGTTTTGCCTTTCTCAGATCCATCCAGTTTATGTTCTAATACAGATTGACCTTGGGCCATCAATGCGCTCAAAAGAAAGAAAGAAATAATAAATGATTTCATCAGCAAGGCTAAAAGTTAAAGTCCAAAACGGTCAATAACAGTAAAGATACAACCCCAAAGCCAAATTTTAACCCAATTTGGGTTAAAAGCAGACAAAAGCTGTTAAACCATCTATTAAATTCAATCAACGCTTGGGTTAAGCGATCTCAAAACTTTCCGCGCTCGCTTTTTTCAGGTAGTCTTCATAGTCAAAAGGTGCATCGGCACCTTCAAGCAGACAACCATCTGGAATGGTAGGATAAATTTCTTCGTAAGTCTTAACGGTATTCATGAACACACGTCTGTAAACATGACTGCGATTAATCTTGTCTGGATGATCAAGGCCGGAAGCTCCGATCAACTCAACAAAACTTTCAACCGTGTTTTTGTGGTAGTTAGCCACGCGTGTGGTTTTATCTTCTACCACTAATCCTTTCATAAAATAAGGATCTTGTGTAGCTACACC
>JAJTHV010000104.1 GCA_021300095.1 Flammeovirgaceae bacterium
ACCAATGATTCTCCTTGTGTAATGGCATCAGCAGCTGTTACCGGAGCCGTTGCCTCTTCGGTAGGTGTTCCGTAGTCTTCTTTGTTGGTGGCCTCTTTCTTTGAACCACAAGCGAATGTTACCACGCAAAGCGCAGCTACCAGAATGATTGAGTTAAATTTGTTTGAAGTCATATAGCTACTATTAAATTCCTAAAATTGATTTATTGAGTTTTGGATTCTTTCCTGCGGAAGCGAAATCGTCAAATGCTTTTTCGGTAACTCGAATGATGTGATTCTTAATGAACGGAGCGCCTTCTGTTGCGCCTTGTTCCGGATGTTTGATGCAACACTCCCACTCCAGCACGGCCCAACCGCTGTAATCGTATTGTGCTAACTTACTGAAGATGGATTTAAAATCTACCTGACCATCTCCTGGTGAGCGGAATCGTCCCGGACGATCGATCCAATTCTGGTAACCGCCATACACACCGCTCTTGCCAGTGGCATTGAACTCAGCATCTTTGACGTGAAACATTTTGATGAACGAATGATAGAAGTCGATGTATTGCAAATAATCCAATTGCTGAAGTACGAAGTGACTGGGGTCGTAGAGTATGTTGCAACGAATGTGACTTCCCGTTGCTTCCCAGAAACGCTCGAAGGTTATGCCATCGTGTAAATCTTCTCCGGGGTGAATTTCATAACATAAGTCCACACCCACTTTATCAAACGCATTTAAAATCGGGAGCCAGCGCTTGGCTAATTCTTTAAATCCATCTTCCACTAATCCGGCAGGACGTTGTGGCCATGGATACACCGTGTGCCACATCAGCGCGCCTGAAAATGTAGCGTGCGCATTCAATCCTAAATTGCGGCTGGCTTTAGCGGCCAACTTCAATTGATCGACTGCCCAAGCGGTACGTTCTTTCGGTTTGCCATGTACACTCTTTGGTGCAAATGCATCGAACATCGTATCGTAAGCCGGATTGACTGCGACTAATTGCCCTTGCAAGTGTGTGGAGAGTTCGGTGATTTTTAAACCACACGACTCTACCGTTTCACGAATTTCGTCCGCATAGTCTTTGCTTTCGGCTGCCTTCTTCAAATCGATGCAGCGCGCATCCCAACTGGGAATTTGCACACCCACATATCCCAAAGAAGCTACCCACTTGCAAATGGATTTCAAATTATCAAACGGAGCTTCATCGCCCATAAACTGTGCGAGAAAAATTCCGGGTCCTTGTATATTCTTCATTTTTTACTTTTTACTATTTGCCACTAAGACACAAAGGCACTAAGTTTTATTTTATTAAGAATGTCAACATTAGTAGATTTTCAAATTGATTAATTTTCAAATCAAATTACCCAATTAGCAAATCATCGAAATAAAGAATTTTCAAATTTTCAAATTCGCTAATTTTCAAATTGATTATACCTCGAAGTTCGTCCACTTCTCGTTACTCTGTCCACTCTTCACCACATTGTCAATAAAGGCCATTCCACGAATACCATCATCTACCGTAGGGAAGTCAATAATTTTTGGAGCAGGTGTTCCATCAATTCGTGCAGACAAAGCCAAAGCAAAATTGCGGTATAGATTGGCAAATGCTTCAAGATATCCTTCGGGGTGACCGGCAGGAGTTCTGAAATTGAAGATGGCATCTTGGTGTAAAAATCCGTTCGTGCCAGCACGCAAAATTTGGGTTGGTTTGTCGAGCCATTTAGCAATCAATGTATTGGGTTCCATCTGTGCCCATTCAAGGCCGCCATTTTCACCATAAATTTTAATGCGCAATGCATTCTCTTCACCTGCTGCTACTTGCGATGCAATGAGAACACCGGCAGCCCCATTGTCAAATTTTAACAACACATTGCCATCGTCATCCAATGCGCGACCTTGTACTAAAATATTTAAGTCGGCACAAAGCTGTGTGATTTTCAATCCGGAAATAAATTCTGCTAAGTGAGCCGCATGTGTTCCGATGTCGCCCATCGAGCCAGCCTTTCCTGACTTCTTTGGATCGGTGCGCCAAGCCGCTTGCGCATTGCCTTCACGCTCGCTCAGTTTGCTCAACCAACCTTGTGGATATTCTACTACAATTTTTCTGATTTTGCCCAAGGCACCTTCACGCACCATTGCACGTGCCTGACGCACCATTGGGTAACCGGAGTACGTATGCGTGAGACACAAGATCAAACCCGTCTCTTCTACTTTCTTTTTTAACTGACGCGCTTCATCGAGTGTAAATGTGATGGGTTTTTCAATCACCACGTGAAAACCTTTCTCAAGTGCCAGCATGGCCGGAGCAAAGTGCGCAAAGTTAGGTGTAACGATGGTGACGAAATCTATTCGCTTGTCGGCCGGAAGTTTACTTTCCTTTTCGATCATTTCTTCGTAGGTGAGATACGTCCGGTCTTCTGCCAGAAAAAGTGCTTTACCACTTTCTTTGGCGATCTCCGGATTGATGCTAAGCGCACCTGCTACAACTTCAATGAGGCCATCCATATTGGCAGCCAGGCGATGAATGGATCCGATGAAAGCATCTTTGCCTCCACCCACCATTCCCATGCGTAATTTTCTGTTCATAGGTTTTGACTGAAATTCAATTTATTGAAGGTATAAAATCTATTGTTGCAAACTCTAAATATCCGAGTAAATTAATGAATAATCACAATAGATTAATCTGGTTTTCCGCAGGTGGTTGTAATTTTTCCACATTCAAAACCTAACAAACCGTAGGCAAAAAAAAGAGGACCCCTAAGAGAGTCCTCCTGATAATGAATTTTATCAAATTCTTAGACCGTAATGGTGCTGCCGTTCAGAACTAATTGAACCGGTTCCCCCGATTCGCGAATCGTTTCCACACCTTGTTTGGAAACTTTCACCTTGATTACATGACCTCTGAATTCAATGCGGAATGAATATGACTTCCATTGATCTGGAATGAATGGATTGAAATGAAGTTTGCCCTCTTTCACGCGCATGCCGCCAAATCCTTTCACCACGCTCATCCATGTACCGGCCATGCTGGTGATGTGGCAGCCGTCTTCGGTGTCATTGTTGTAATCATCCAAATCCAAGCGCGAAGTGCGCAAATACATTTCGTACGCCTTTTCCTTGTAGCCGATTTTAGAAGCTAAGATTACATGCACACAGGGTGACAAAGATGATTCATGCACCGTGAGTGGCTCGTAGAAATCGAAGTTGCGTTGGATGGTTGCATTATCAAAACGATCATCAAACAAATACAAACCCTGTAATACATCGGCTTGTTTGATGTAGCATGAACGTAGAATGCGATCCCATGACCATTTTTGATTAAGAGGTCTGTCCTGCGGACGAAGTTGGCTAACTGGAACTAACTCTTTGTCAAGGAATCCATCCTGTTGCAAGTAAACGCCTAACTTTTTATCCTCACCCAAATACATGCGCTTGCGAATGTCGGCCCAGCGAGAAGTTTCTTCCTTTTCGTTGAATTTGGTAGAGGCCACCAACTTGTTGAATTTTGCTGGATCATCTTTGCGCACAAAATCTAACGCTTGTTGCGTGTATTCCATCGTCCAGCACGCAATGTAACTGGTGTACCAGTTGTTGTTCACGTTGTTTTCGTATTCGTTCGGGCCGGTAACACCCAACATCACATATTTCTGTTTCTCTTCTGAGAACGTAATGCGCTGTGACCAGAACCGGGAGATTCCCAACAACACTTCCAATCCAAATTCACTCAGATATTTCTCGTCTCCGGTGTAGCGGATGTAATCATAAATCGCAAATGCAATTGCACCATTGCGATGAATTTCTTCAAACGTAATCTCCCACTCGTTGTGGCACTCTTCTCCGTTCATCGTAACCATCGGATACAGCGCTGCGCCATTGGTGAATCCGAGCTTCTGTGCATTCTCGATGGCACGTTTCAAATGTTTGTGGCGATATACCAATAAGTTGCGACCAACCTTTGGATCGGATGTTCCTAAGTAGAAAGGCAAACAATAGGCTTCGGTATCCCAATAGGTGCTGCCACCATATTTTTCACCGGTAAAGCCTTTCGGCCCGATGTTCAGGCGTTGATCTTCTCCGGTGTAGGTTTGCATCAACTGAAAAATGTTAAAGCGAATGCCTTGTTGAGCAGCAATATCTCCCTCAATCGTGATGTCGCACTTTTTCCAGATTTCAGTCCACACCGCAACGTGTGATGCAAACAATTGATCATAGCCTGCAGTTGCAGCCGCTTTCAATTTCTTTTTTGCATTATCCGCCAACTTCTTCTTCGGATGATTCTCGGATGAGAGAACTGCTGCATATTTATATATTGTGGTTTCTACTCCCTTCTTCAAGGGAACTGTAACTACATTGTCAGCATACTTTTCTTTCTTGTTCGCTTTGCTTTTTCCCTTCACTACTTTTCCTGCGCTGCGAATGCTATACGTAACAGCTGTGGTTACATGAAACTGCGTCTTCTTCGTTTCAGCCGTTACCAGTGCTAATCCGGCTTTAGCTTCCTTTGCTACTTCTGTCCAGAACTTCTCATCGTAGTTTGAATCCTTGTTCACCACATCGGCATCTACTGACAAAGTGATTACTGCGTTCGCTGAAAAATTCTCCGGTGTGATGGAATAGCGGATCGCACCCACTTCGCCATCGGCCATACTGCAAAAACGACTGGCTTCTATTTTCACTTTCTTTCCATCCGGAAGTGTAGCCACAAATGATCGTTGCAACAAACCTTGCTTCATATCGAGCACGCGCTTGAAGCCTGCTACTTTGCATTGCTTCAAATCAAGATCGTGTTTGCCGATTTTAATCTTAATGCCAATCCAAGACGGTGCATTCAATACTTTGGCAAAATATTCGGGATAACCGTTCTTCCACCAGCCTACTCGTGTTTTATCTGGGTAATAAACACCGGCTACATACGTGCCTTGGTGTGTGTCACCGGAATATTTTTCTTCGAAGTTGGCACGCTGGCCCATGCGGCCGTTGCCCAAGCTGAAAATACTTTCAGAAATGCGATTGTAATGGGGATCAAATCCTTGTTCGATGATTTGCCATTCATGCTTTTTGAGATACTGCTTCATATCTATTAGGAATACGGTTAATGGTTAATCGTTAGTGAATAATTCGTTAGAGTGAATTTAGTTTTGAAATCGGAAAATCGGCTGTGCTTTTCACAATAGCATGTGCCTTCCCTAATTGATCGGCTGAGCCAACCCCAACGCATTTCATGCCTGCTGCCAAGGCTGCCTCTACACCTGCTTCCGCATCTTCAAACACCACACACACATCTGGTGAAACACCCAGTTTGCTGGCCGCTAATAAAAAAATCTCGGGATCAGGTTTGCTATTCTTTACCATTGTGCCATCCACTACAGTATCGAACAGATTTTTTATTTGCAATAGCCGCAATACGGTCTCTGCATTTTTGCTGCTCGAGGCTAACGCTACTTTGAACCCTTGCGAGCGCAACTCTTGCAGCATTTCTTTCACACCTTTAAAAATTTCCTCCGGACGAATGGCTTCAATGTATTCTACAAACCAACTGTTTTTCTTGATTGCCAGTTCTTCTTTTTTTTCTTCTGGTAAAGTAACTCCACCAATCTCCAAAATAATCTCCAGCGAATGCATACGGCTCACACCTTTCAGGCGTTCGTTTTCCTTTTCTGTGAAAGAGATACCCAACTCATGGGCCAATCGCTGCCAGGCAATAAAGTGGTAGTGGGCTGTGTCTACAATCACTCCATCCAAATCAAAAATTACGGCTTTTATCACGCTTTATAGTTTAGTTGGCGCGAATATAGCCCAGCTTCATAATTTGTTCCGTTTCAGCCTGAGATTTAAATACCGCAAACGTTTTCCCTTGCGTTCTGAGGGCTCCTAAGGCGTTTCCATAAAGTGCAGCTTTGACATAATCTTTGGGACTTTGTAACAGTCCGAAGCCAACACCTCCGGCAAATGAATCGCCACAACCGGTAGTATCAATAACCTGCGCTACTTTTACGGCCGGTACCAAGTCCTCTAAAATCTTGTTTCGCTCTTTGCGATAGACCAGACATCCACGCGAATCAACGGTTACACAAACACATTTCACCCCGAGGTTAAGGCAATGGGTAGCAAACGCCAGCAATTCTTTGCGATCGGGCTCTTCTGAAATCGTAAAATCCTGACTCTCATATTCTTTTTTGAACCACGAGGCCTGCGCTTCTTCGAGGTTCATTTTAAGCACATCAATATAAGGAAGCCATTGATCACGATCGACCCAGAATTTGCGCTGGCGCTCTCCGTTTGCCAGACACGCGGTGGTTGGGCCATGGGCATCGAAAATGATAGTGCCTTTGCTTCGCTTCTTCAAATACTTGAGGGTATCCAATGATATTTCGTAATCGCTGATCGGAATAAAAACAAATACTTTGCAGTCGAGAAGTTTTTTGAAATCATCGGGCACGATCGGATCCATAAAGCCGGTTTGCCGCTCGAGCCGGTTATTCACATCCACAAAACGAAGGCTAATGATATCGCCTTGATCGTTTTTGGATGATATGAATTTGGTGTTAATGCCTTTGTATCCTTTAAACACCTCGCGCACATTATCCATGTCTACTTTGCGTAAGTGAGAAACCGGAATTATCTCGAGTTTATCTCCCGCCATAGCGGAAAGTGCGATAACTGGGTGTGTTACACATCCCCATTTTTGAATTAATTCTCCCTGATGAGTCACAATGTGATCTCTGGGAATCGGGCCAATGATGGCAATTTTTTTTCTGGGCATATCGACTATTTTTTTAATCGCTGTTCCGTTTCAACTAACTCGCGTTCTCTTTTTATCTCCTGAACCAATTGTTTTTCGGTAGGAAGATACGTTTTGTATTTTGAAGCAAAAATCTGTTTGCTATCATTCAGCAAACTATACTTCACGATGGTTTTGTTTTTCTCTGAACAAAGTATCAAACCAATCGTTGGGTTGTCTCCTTTCTGCTTTACCTGACCTTCAAAATAGCGAACATACATATCCATCTGTCCAATATCCTGATGGGTAAGTTCACCAACTTTTAAGTCAATCACCACAAAACACTTCAAAATGTAGTTGTAAAATACCAAATCCGCATAGAAATGTTTGCGCGCATCAACGGTTAATCGGTATTGCCTTGCTACAAAACAAAATCCCTTGCCCAACTCCAGCAAAAAATCCTGTAGCTTATCTATGATGGCTTGTTCCAAATCATGCTCATAGAAACCGGCTTTTGACTTCAGGTTTAAAAACTCCAAGACATAGGGATCTTTAATAATATCGCTGGCTTGTGCCTTTTCCTTTTTGCCCTCCGCCTCTTTCTTAATCAATCCTCTTTTCTTAAATGGAGTGAGCATCATCCTTTCGAAATACAAACTATTGATTTGACGTTCGAGTGTTCGGGTACTCCAATTGCCATCAATGGATTCTTGTAAATAAAAATCCTTCGCATCTTCTCGCTCTACTTTGAGTAACAAGCGGTAATGAGTCCAGGATAATTCTCCACGCAGTGCGTGGAGAATTTCAAACTTGGTATAAAATTGCCGCATGTACCAAAGGTTTGTGCTATTGAATCCTTTACCATAATCCAAACTCAGACGAATGGATAATTTTTCAATCAGTTCTTGCCCATATTCTGCACGTCCTTTTCCCTTTTGCTCCTCCTCAACAATCAACTTTCCAATCTGCCAATAGGCTTGCACCATGGTGAAATTAGCCGTTCTATAAACCTTACTTCTGGCATCGTCAATAATCTGACGAATGCTGCTGTAAAGCGTTTGAACCTTATTTCCGGTAGCAATTTTCCGCGGCATTCTTAAAAAAATCAAACCGTCAAATAAGCTGCACCAAACACTCCGGCACTATCGCCCAGGCTTGGCTTTACTATTGGTGTATCCAACACACCATTGTTAAATGCATATTTACTCACCGACTCCACTCCTTCTGTGTAAATCTCATCAATATTGCCTACGCCTCCGCCAATCACAATCACATCCGGATCGATGATATTCACTATCACACTCAATGCCACACCAAAGAAATGTGTCATGCGCTGAATGGTTTGAGTAGCGTGTGCATCGCCTGCTTTGTATAATTCGTAAATTTCTTTGAGACGCTTGGGTTGCCCGGAAATGCCGGCATAATATTTTTCAAGCGATGGCCCAGAAAGTACTTTCTCCACGCATCCCGATTTACCGCAATAGCATGGTCCACCGGAAGCGTCTAAAAAGTTATGACCCCACTCACCTCCAATGCCTTGCAAACCATTCAAAACTTTGCCATCTACTACTAATCCACCGCCCACACCCGTGCCCATAATTACTCCGAACACGACATTGGCTTTTGGAAATTTTTCTTTTACGACACCCATCTGTGCTTCTGCGAGCGCAAAACAATTGGCATCGTTGGCAATAAAAATTTCCATGCCGAGCAATTTTTCCAAATCACTTTTCATGGGTTGAAAATTCATGCACTCCGAATTACAACCTTTCATTGTACCGAGTTTAGGGTCTAACGTGCCTGGAGTGCAAATGCCCAATTTCGATGTGCGATAACCCATCTTGTCGGCCATCATATCGACTAGTGTTTTGATTTGCCCAAGAATATGCTGATATCCATTTTCGGCACCAGTCGGAACGCGATCGCGGAACAAGATTTCTTTCAATCCACCGGGGCCTAATACAATTCCCTCCGCTTTTGTACCACCGAGGTCAATGCCCCACAAATAATTTTTCGAGTCGGTCATAGTTTATAGATCAAAGCTTCCCACGCACGCAGGTGTAACGAGGTATCGGGATAGTTGCCGATGACTCTTTTTCCGGTGAGCGGGATAGGAAAGTTAAGATTCTCTTCAGAAAAATTCAGCATCACCAGAAATTTTTCTTTTCCCTCCTGTCGATAGTAGGCAAACAGCCGATCGGGGGTATCAGTCAACATGTTGTAGCTTCCATAGGTGAGCGCATGATTCTTCTTCTTCAATTGGGCCATTTCTTTGAAGTAGCTCAAGATGGAATCTTGCTCTCGCTCCTGGGCCTTCACATTGATTCTGTCTTTGTTTGCATTGATTGGCATCCAAGGAATGCCACCTGAAAACCCGGCATTCTCTTCATTATTCCACTGCATGGGAGTTCGCGCATTATCGCGGCCGGAATAATTAACTCGCCTGATAAACTCAGCTTCCGGCATACCTAGTTTACTCGCTTCGCGCCAGCCGTTTTGTGTTTCAATGTCTTTGGATTCTGTCACCGAACGCAACATAGTGTTGGTCATTCCAATCTCATCGCCTTGATATATAAAAGTGGTACCTCGCATGGATAGCAGCAAGGTGATCAATAACTTCGATGATTTCTCCCAATGCGCCTGATCATTGCCCCAGCGGGAAACCATACGGGCAAAATCGTGGTTGCCCAAAAATATGCTGCCCCACCCATTGGTTGCAAAGGCGTCATCCCATGTTTTGAACACTTTTTTAAAGTCATTCATAGTCCATGGAATCGGATCAAACCGACCGCCCGAACCTTGATCCATAAACATGTGTCCAAAATGAAAAATCATATTGAGTCCCTCTTTTTCATCCAAGTAATCGAGGGCATTGAGTGGTGTAATGCCAGGGCCTTCGCCTACCGTCATTACATTCGGATAATGAACTAACACATTTCGCTTCGTTTCAGCAATAAACTCGCGCAAACGCGGGCCATTGGAATAATACTTCCGAATGGTTTCGTTGAAGTCGTTTGTATCCGTGTCCGGGAAGTCGGTTCGTTTGGAAATAGCGGAGATCACATCTAAGCGCAAGCCATCTACACCTTTCTTCAACCAAAAGTCCATGAGCTTACAAATTTCCTGACGCAATACAGGGTTCTCCCAGTTTAAGTCGGGCTGCTTTTTTGAAAAGAGATGCAGGTAATATTCGCCTGTGGTTTCATCGAGCTGCCACGCACTGCCACCAAAAAACGAAGGCCAGTTGTTAGGAGGATTCAAACCTTTGCCGGGGCGCCAGAAATAAAAATCGCGGTATGGATTGGTAATAGATTTTTTTGATTCCTGAAACCACGGGTGCTCATCGGAAGAGTGGTTGAGTACCAAATCCATAATGAGTTTTAATCCACGTTGATGTAGCCCCTGCAGCAGTTCATCAAAATCTTCCATGGTGCCGAATTCCGGCTGAATGGAATAATAATCGCTGATGTCGTAGCCTCCATCATCGTTGGGCGACTTAAAGATTGGGTTCAACCAAACGGCATCAATACCGAGCGATTGAATGTAATCCAGTTGTTGGATGATGCCGCGCAAGTCGCCAATACCATCGGCATTGCTGTCTTTAAAACTGCGCGGGTAAACTTGATAAACGATGGCTTCTTTCCACCAGGATTTTGTCATCTCACTAAATTGAAAGGATGGTAAGATTGGGTAGCTGGATTTTCAAAAAATCTTTATCTGCCGTAACCAGTGGTAGTCGCTCCACGATACTAGTAGCAGCAATAATGGAATCAGGCAAACTTAATCGATGATTTTTTCTTAATTGAATTGCCTTTTCTTTAATCTCCTTACCGATATCTAAAACAAAGCAATTCGAAACAAAATCTTTCATCAAGTCTTCTTCAACGGTTGATTTGAATTGTTTACTCAACAACTCTATTTCTGAGATAACTGAAATGAAGATAGTTTTGCCCTCCACTAATTTTCGAGCTTTTCTGTTGCCCTCAACGCCATACACTATCACATTCGTATCAACCAATAGATTATTTACTCCACTCATTCCGTAATCTACGTTGATATTCTAAGCCATCTTCGTCAAAGCGTATTTTCCCAAAATATTTATCCCAGTCGATTTGCTTCACGCTGAGCTTTTTGGAAGGCATTGCGATTTTTGTGTTTCGTTTAATTTTTTCTTTCAAGGCCATATTCAAATTTAAAGAAATCATGGAATATATTGCTCCGTATTCGGATGAAATGTTTTCCACGAATGCCAGAACTCCTGATACGATTGCACGGGCGTTAGCTTCAACCCAACAAATTTTCCCGCTTCGCATTCGCCTTTCCAATTCCACCGCGAGCCGTATTTTGTATCTGTGATCTTCAAACTATCGTTTACTTGAAATTGAAGTGTATCTCTTTGCACAATCGACATCCATACATGAAATGTGGCTGAATCTTTCTCCATCGCCACCACAATGGGTTTACCGGCTATCTGGTCGTTGATGGCCTTGGCTTGAATTAATTCATTCCAATCATACGCTTTGGCAAACAAGCCCATGGACACACCCACTACCCATGACTTTTCTTTCCACGATAATGAATCTCTTCCTTCGAGTCTGCCCTCCATTTTGCCTTCATCGTATTTTTCCAAACTTTCATAACGATCTTTGAACTTCGGATCAGGTTGCAGAATTGTTGAATTTGGGTAGCGCTCCAGCCAGGCACGCAATGTCATTTGTTCCGAAGGAATTTCATTCAACTTTTTTCCTTTGCTGGGGCCTACAATCGCTTCGCCACTCACCTGCCTCCACCAGCTGTGAGTAGTGGCATCTTCAAACATGGCGTTGTAATGATCCATGCCTACTAAACGAAATGTCTCAGGCTTGCCATCTACTTCGGGGCTAAACACTCGGCCCGTGCGGCATACTGTGCAGTACGTTACCATCAACGCTTTACCCGCCATGGTATCTCGCACCTGGTGGTGATAGCCGATGATCTCAATTGGATAAGCCTTTGCCTTTCCATCCAATGCTACGCCAATAACCAGTTGTTGATCGCTTACCTTACTTTGATTGGCCGCCAGCAAAACAACTGATTCCGGTTGATAAAACATCTTATCTGCGAGGAATCGAAAATTGAAAGCGTAGGCTACAATTACCCAAAAGCCAAGAAGTGCTGCTACCGTCCATTTGAGGTAAGGGTTGGTACCCACAATGTACATAAATGCGGGATAGGCAATCATGGCAACGCCTATCACACGGAAAACCCAAATGTATTGATGTAAAAAGTAAGCTACATCGATCATCTCCTCCACCTGACTTCCCGGAAAAGGCATGATGTAATACACCCGCGCGATTTCTGTGGTAATCAATATGACAATACCCACCAAGAATAAAATAACCTTCATATCGTATTACAATTGTTTAAAGTGTGTGCTGTTCAAAATAAGAAGCTCTAGCGCAGCGGCTTCGGACTGTTTTTTTTCAGAACTCCAATTCAGTTGATTCTGAAATTCATTTATAATAATCTCTTTGTATTTTTTTAATCGCAGCATATTAAAGTACAACATGCCGGTTCTGCGCACAACAAAATCGGCCAATCCGGTTGTGATTTCGTAATGGATGCAAAACCAAATTTCAGCACGAAGTAAATCGGCTCCGGCATCTCCAGTTTGGTGAGTTTGAAAATAGGATAAGATGGAATCGAATTGTTTTCCATAGGTGCCTACCCCATAAGCGGCTTCATTTTCCAGACCAAAATCTTTCAGCTTTTCGGCAACTTCTGAAATACAATTTCGAACGGCTTTATCATTGCTAAAATCGCTGCCAATGAAAGGCGTTGAAGCTGTGGTGCATTTGGATTCACGATCGTCAAAATGCGTTTCGAAAACCAAGTCAACAATACGTTCGGCCATTTTGCGATAGCCGGTAAGCTTACCACCCGCAATCGAAATGAGTCCTGAGTGGGAAACGAAGATTTCATCCTTCCGCGAAAGCTCTGATGCCGATTTGCCTTCTTCATGAATCAATGGTCGCAAGCCAGCCCAACTTGATTCGATATCAGCAACCGTCAATGTTGACTGCGGAAAAGTGCGATTGACTGCATTTACCAGATAAATAGCATCTTCATGGGATGCGTGCACTTCCTCTTTACTTTCATTGTAATTGGTATCAGTAGTACCGATGTAGGTGGTGCGGCCACGCGGGATGGCGAAAATCATACGGCCATCTTCTACATCAAAATAAATGGCTTGCTGGATGGGCAATTTTTCTTTGCTCACAACCAAATGCACCCCTTTCGTTAGGTGCAACCGCTTTCCCTTTTTCGACTGATCCATTTCACGCAAGTCATCTACCGACGGGCCAGCCGCATTCACGATGGCTTTGGCGGTTAGACTAA
>JAJTHV010000180.1 GCA_021300095.1 Flammeovirgaceae bacterium
CGCAATTTTAGCAATTGTCCTCAGGTAATCCGGATTCCACGAAAGGGTGGCTTCTACATGATTAGAAATCGTCACCAACTCCCATCGCGATAAGCGCGAATCTTCAAATAAATTTCTCAGTTTTTGAACATCCTCCCAGCGATGACCAGTGCCATCGCCAAACCAAACACAAGTCAACTTCTCTTTATCTATAAATACTTTTCGTTCCTCAAATCGCTCGGGTGCATCTTCAATAAAAGCCGATTGCCCATTTATTTTTGCGTATGCTGCACGCACCGTCTCTGATGAACAAATGATTCGATTCACCACTCTTCCAATATCTTCACCAATAGGTAAATCGCAATCGATCAGGATGACGGTTACCCCCATTTTTTTGAAGAAATGAATGACCGGAAGGTTGGCTTTGTCTTTGCACTTTTGAAGGATTACAATATCACCGGCATTCAATAAATGAGGTAAGGTCTTTTCAAGAGAGGGTGAAAAAGGAATGATGCGCTCGAATGATGTTGGGATGTAAGCGATCTCGGAGGCATAACCTAATTTCTTCAACTGCTGATGAACCCGTAGACCTTGTAAGCGCGCGCTGGCGGTAAAGGTGGGGTTAGCCCATAAAAACCAGAGAATCTTGTTTGCCATTTGCGGTTTATCTTTTCAAAAGTACGCAATGACTGTTAAAGTAAATTTATATAGCCAGCGCTCCGATCAAGATAATTCCCACACTCAGGAAAAGAACGATCATCCAAAATCCGGAAAATCGTTTTACTTCATCTTTGTTAAACATATTCTAGATTCGATTAATGGTTGATTAAGAATGGGAAGCTATGAGGATCAGCGATAAACCCATGCTCAACGAAAAGAATAGAGACCACAAACGGTTTATCCATTTATCAGAAGTAGTGATGAGGAGATTTTTCATATCAAGTGAATTTGTTTTTTAAGTAGAGGAAGTTTTACCCCTCCTCTACTTGAATTTTGATTGGTTAATTTTTTAAACAACGAATGGATAAGCCTGTGCTTTTAGGACGCCAGTAATTATCTATTTGAGAAAATTGGCTATACAACATGAACTGTTTGTTTTCGAGGACATCGTAGGCTGTAGTTGACCAGTGTTCTCCTTGCTGTTTAAAAGCACCGTAGGTTCCGTCTGAAAACCGTAAACCTGCACCCACGCCAGAAAAACCAGTTGCATTTGTGCCCTGATCATGATTCCAATTATTTACACCTGTTGTTTTTAGTTTTGTTCCAGCAACTCCTTCGCCCAAGAAAGTTGAAAGTGTTACCCATTCGGCACTGGTAGGAACATGCCATCCAGCAGGGCAAACATTGCGGTTATCCATGGCTACATAACTTGTGTAGAGTAAACCAAAGCCACTAACATTTACCTGATTTCCATTTGGTGCCCAATAATAAATCGGACTCGTTTCTCCTGAAATGTTCTGAGAAGCCGTGGCTGTTGTAGGTATTACATCGCCATTGCTGAATTTAGTTACACGCAAGTTTTTATCCATCCAAATCTGGTTGCCAATCAATACAGAACCATACACATTACCATCGATATCGGTAGCCGTAGGAAGGTTCTTCGTTGTTGCTTCCACCACATTGCTATAGGCAGTACCTTGACCATTTGTAGCGAATGCGCGCACATAATACTTCTTGCCTACCTCCAAATCTGCAATTGTTTTTTCTACAAATGTTGCTGAAGTATTAAAGGAGGTGAAAACATCGGTACCTGTTAAAGGCAATGCATTGGTTGTGCTAATTACCCAACCGGAAAGAGAAATAGCTGAAGCACCTTGTGCGGTAATTGTCCAATTCGCAAAAATTTCTTTATACGTGGTGTTAGTAACAGCTAGCGTAATGGAAGGTAAACCTGCACCGGTAGTAAACGAAAACTCTTCGCCATATCCGGTACCCGCACTGTTGGTAGCATAAGCGCGCGCAAAATATTTTGTATTTGGAAGTAATTCTGTAATCTGGGAAGTAAAATTCTGTGATCCTGTACCTTGATTGGTTGTATCACTTTGAACAGTAGGCGCTGCTGTAGTCGCATAGCAAATACCTTTTGCTTTAATTTCTGCTCCTCCATTTGATTTAACGGTTCCACCCATAGTGGCAGAATTAAAAGTAATGTTCGTAGCGTTGATGGTTGTTACCTGCGGTGCAATTACAACTTCATCAGTTTTGCAACTTTGAAAAAGCAGGGTGGCAACCAACATCATTAGGCTGAGTGTTCTGATTAGTGAATAAGGGGCTTGTGTTTTCATTTTTGGTTTAAATTATTTTTTTGAATGAGTACGCAAGTTTAGTTCAGATGGCCATCGCCATACACGTATAGTAAGTATTTGGCAGATTTAGTTAGCGTTTGACAGCCGGTGAGAGTTTTTGGTTTTACCACTAAACCCAGAGCAGATAATCCTATCCTACTGGCACTTGCTAAGGGAGGTTGTCATTTACTCAATGGAAATGTCATTCACTCAAAAGACCTGTTTAGCTATGGGTAAAAAGGGTATTTTGCATCCAAAGATCACTATGAAAAATCTGACTTCGAGCCAAGTGGAAGCGTTAAAGAAATCGCTGAGGCAATTGGAAACAGAGAGGCTGGCGGCCGAGTTTTATGAAACTTTATTTAAACGCTATCCACAGGTAAAGGCGATGTTCCCTACGGATATGAAAGAGTTGGGGATAAAATTAATGAGCGTGTTTGAATTAGTTATTTACAGCTTTGAAGAAAAAAGTCACAATCAATTCAGCTTGCAAGACACATTAGTACGGCCGATGCAGGAATTGGGGAAGCAACACGAAGCGAAAGGCGTATTGCCCGAACACTATACTATAGCCAACGATTTATTGCTTGAGATCTTAGTAAAGCAAAACAAAAATACCTTTACCGAAGAAGTAGAGAAAAGCTGGGAACTGGCTTTGCAACACCTCACCGTTGCCATGCTGTCTCGAAATAAAGAAAGGGCATCAGCAACTACTACTGATAGTACCCTGCGCGATACTTTTCATTCCATCATGAAAAAAGTTATAGGAAAATAGGCCTCAACCTTGGTAAATGAAAAGAATACTATTTCAGTTGGGGGTAATAATTGCTTTGCTTCTGTGCATGCAAACAGATGCGAATAGCCATATTCTGGAAGGCACCTACTCTTCTCATGCTCTTGCCTCGGCAGGTACCAACTCGATGATTTGGAAAGAGCGCGGCATAAAAGTGATTCTGATTGCTTTAGGTTTAGGTGGCATTTACTTAGTCTATCACATGCGCTTGAATCAAATGAAGCAAGAAGAAAGTTTAAAAGCCGAATTTTCCCGTCAGCTGGCTGATATGGAAATGAAAGTTTTGAAGGCGCAAATGAATCCTCACTTCATCTTCAATTCACTCAACTCCATCAATTGGTACATTATCAAATCTGAAACAGAGAAGGCGTCTCTTTATTTAACGAAATTTTCCAAACTCATTAGGCTCATTTTAGATAATTCCAATCACAAGGTCATTTCCCTTCACCAGGAACTCACAGCTCTTAAATTGTATCTGGAGATGGAGGCACTTCGGTTTAATGAAAAATTCACTTACTCGTTTTCCATCGATCGCGAGCTCAACCCATTGTCCGTTGGAGTTCCTCCGATGATCATTCAGCCTTTTGTTGAAAATGCCATTTGGCAAGGATTGCTTCACAAGGAAGCAGACGGCAAAATTGAAATTCAGGTAAACCGGATGCCGGGCGGGCTAAAATATGTTATTACTGATAATGGTATTGGACGAAAGAAATCAAGCGAGCTAAAAAGTAAAGCGGCAGATGAAGATAAAGCCAGTGGCATGAAAGTGAATAGTGATCGCTTGGCAATACTCAACCGCGAATCAAACATAAGAAGTGTGGAAACCATCGATTTAGAAAATGCACAAGGTGAGCCATTGGGCACACAGGTAATTATTAAGATGTTGTCAGCAGAAATAGAACCGGAATTTTAAAATGAGTATTTGAAGAGACAAAGTTTGTACTTTTAAAGTCATTATTCCCCCACATGCGCAAAGTCATTCTAGCATTTGCTTTATTGTTATTCCATACGGTCGACAGCTCAGCACAAAAAACGCTGGCCGACAGCTTGCAACAAAAATTGCCTTTCACAAAAGACACCGCAAGGGTTACACTGTTAAATAAAATCTCAACGCTCATTGCCTCTTCTGACTCAAAAAAATCGTTGGCTCTCAGTCAGGAAGCATTAAAACTTGCGCAGGATCTCAACTCCAAAAATGGCATCGCTCAATCTCACCGAGCTTTAGGTATTGCATGGTTGTATAATAATGACCATCAACAGGCTACCGAAAATCTACAACTCAGTGGTGATATGGCGTTGGCAAACAAACAGTGGGAACTGGCTATTCAAAATTACTTGAATCTAGGCGGAATGTATTGCAGCATCTTTGGAAACTATGTAAAGGGCATGGAGTTTTATACCAAAGCTCTTGGCGTTTGTGAATCTGAAAATATTGCTTACAAAATCTACGATGCATACAGTGGTATCGCTTATGTCTACCAACATCAACATGAAAACAAAAAGGCACTTGACTATTACATGAAGGCTTTGGGCTATTTGGAAAAAACGAACGACCATAATTCATTAGGAATTCTATACCAAAACATTGGCGAGCATTATCAGGAAGCTCAGCAACTAAACGAAGCCGTGTCCTATTTAGCAAAAAGCCTGGAGGCGTTTAAACGAGGTGGTAGTAAGGGCGGTACCATTAGCACATTGACCTTGTTAAGTGACGTATGTCGGCAACAAGGGTTTATAGATAAAGCACTTGCTGGCGACATGGAAGCACTTGCGATCAGCAAAACAATCACCTATGAACGGGCAAAATACTACGTGTATAACTCGCTTGGCAAAACATACTACGCCATGAAGGAGTATGCAAAAAGTAAAGGCTCGCTTGAGGAGGCCATTGCTATCGCTGAAAAAGTAAAAATGAATGAGGAAATGCGCGACACCTATCTCTCGTTGGCACGTGTCTCTGATAAACTCTCGAATCACATCGAAGCATATCGTTACCAACAACTTCATACTGCTTACGCTGATTCTGTTCGTTCAAAAGAACGAACTTCCCAATTAACCGAAATGGAGGTGCGCTTTGAATCAGAACGAAAAGAAAAAGAAAATCAACTTCTTAAAAAAGACAACGACCTGAACCGATTGTACATCACTGTCATCACCATCAGCTTTGTATCTGTAGTAGCTATTGGATTTCTATTCTTCAACCGTCAACGGCTGAAAATGAAAAGCACCCAAGCCTTGATGGAAACCGAAAAAAAACTAATAGAGGCAGAAGCCAAAAACGCTCAACTGAAGCAAACCGAAAAGTTACAACGGCAATTCAATCAACAGTTGGCCGATGTGGAAATGAAGGCACTCAAGGCGCAGATGAATCCACACTTTATATTCAACTCGCTCAATTCCATTAACTGGTATATCATCAAATCCGAATCCGAAAAAGCTTCGCTCTATCTCACGAAGTTTTCGAAATTGATCCGTTTGATCCTGGATAACTCCAACCATAAGATTATTTCCCTAGATCAGGAAATGACGGCTCTCAAATTGTACCTCGACTTAGAAGTGTTGCGATTTAATGAAAAGTTCACCTACTCCATTTTTATACAACCCGAACTCAATCCACTTTCAGTGGGCGTGCCTCCCATGATTATTCAGCCGTTTGTTGAAAATGCCATCTGGCATGGCTTGCTTCACAAAGAAGAAGTTGGAAAGCTGGATATTGAAATCACTCGGATGGAGGGAGGCGTAAAGTGCGTGATCACAGACAATGGCATTGGTCGCAAGAAAGCTGCAGAAATGAAAAGCAAGACAGCGGATAAAGACAAATCGTACGGCATGAAGATTACCGGAGATCGACTGAATATGTTGAACCGTGAATCAATAGTATCCAGTGTGGAGATTATTGACTTAGAAGATGTGGAAGGGCAGCCGCTGGGTACACAGGTCATCGTAAAAATTTTGTCGGCTGAAATAGAACCCGAATTTTAAAACCCACCGTATGCGCGCTATCCTGATCGATGACGAAAAAAATGCACTTGACATGCTGGAGTGGATCCTTCAAAAACACTGTCCGCAAGTTCAAATAATTTGCAAATGTGATTCACCACTGGCCGGGCTAGAAGAAATCAAGAAACAGAAACCCGATCTGATCTTTTTAGATATTGAGATGCCGCAACTCAACGGCTTCGATTTGCTGGAAAGGCTCGGACCGCACGATGCAGACGTAATTTTTACAACCGCCTACAATCAATTTGCCATTCGGGCTTTTAAAATTTGTGCACTTGATTATTTGTTAAAGCCCATTGACCCGGATGATCTCAAGGCAGCCATTCAAAAAGCCGAAAATAAAAAAAGTAAAGTAAGCACCGATCAGCTCGATATGCTTCTCAGTTACATGAAGCAAGAAAAGCCCAAGTCTAAAAGAATTGCTCTAACAGCGAGCGATCATTTGGTATTCGTGGAAACAGAAAAAATCGTTTACTGCGAAAGCGACAGTAACTACACGATTTTCTTTTTAACCAATGGCGAGAAAGTGATGGTTTCAAAAACATTAAAAGATGTAGAAGAAATTCTGGAAGGCATGGATTTTTTTCGCATTCATGCCTCTTATCTGATCAATATGAAGCACGTCAGCAAATTTACCCGTGGTGATGGCGGCTACGTGGTGATGAGCAACAACCAACACATTACAGTTTCCAGAAAAAAGAAAGACGAGTTTTTCGAGATGTTTTCGAAAATTTAACCGTATTATGTAATAGAAATTCTACTGCATAATTTGACGAATGAAAATCAACTATTTAGTATTAATATAAAACAACTTATTTGGTGATTTTCATTGTCAAGGTTAAACCCTGACAATTCAAAGGATTCGTCAGTAAATTGACTAACTCTTTAATTCCTAACGCATGGTCTGGGTTTAAATGATCAACTTCTAAACCACCTATGCTGTCATCTGATCTAGCTATTACCAGTCTCTTTGCAAGCAGGTATACTTACGTGGGGTGGGTATGCTTCGCTTGCAAAAGGCGGTAACCTATCCGATCTTCTTAATTCGCGCGAGCAGTGCCTCTTTGTAGGTTGTGCCGATGGGCAACACAACAGAGCCTAATTGCAATTCTTGCCGATCTAAATTTAGCTGCGTAATTTTTGTAGCATCCACTACTACCGAGCGGTGCGTGCGTACAAATGTATCTGGCAATTTGGTGAGGAGGTCGTTGAGCGAAATGCGTACCACAAACTTTTTGTCGTTGGTGAAGAGAGTACAATATTTATCTTCAGCTTCTATGTAGGCAATCGAAGTGATTGGCACTTTTATCAGGCTATTCTTTTCTTTTATAAAAAAACTATCCTTCACAATCACGTCCCGCTCTGTCATTACATTTTTTGTTTCACCGGCAAATTGTGAGATGGCCAGATCGATCGTGTTCTGCAACATTAGGCTGTCGAATGGCTTTAGAATAAACGCGACAGGGCGAGTACTTTTTGCCTTTTCAAAAATTTCGCGCTCACGCAAAGAAGTAATAAAAATAATGGAGGTTTCGTGCGATACACGTTCCGCAATTTCAATTCCGGTTAAAGCACCTTCCACATGAATATCCAATAACAAAAGATCTGGTTTAATGGCTTTAATGGCCAACAAGGCTTCTTCTCCATTCGAAAATTGGCCAACCAGCTCATAGCCCGCTTGCTCAACAATCATCTGAATGGTCTCCGCATAAATCGGGTCATCCTCAACTGAAACAATACGAATGTTAGCCATGAATCATTTCTTTCTTAATATCCTGCAACTCCCGCGGTTGAAACGATGGAATAGAAAACGAAAACTGAGTTCCCTTACCAACTTCACTTTCAACCTTAATCACACCTTTATTCAGAGCAACATACTCAGCACAAAGGAGTAAACCAAGCCCGGTTCCCTTTTCACCGGAAGTGCCACTGGTGGTTTTATTTTCGGAAAGCTCAAACAGGGTTCCTAGTTTCTCTTTGGGAAGTCCAACTCCCGAATCGATCACATTCATCCATACAAAGTCTCCCACCAGGTGTGCATCCAATACGATAGAACCTTGAGTTGGTGTAAACTTGATAGCGTTAGAAAGCAAATTACGCAACACGGCTGCAAGGGCATTTTTATCTGCAAACACGAATAAATCATCGATGGTACGATCCATAAATTCAATTTGCTTCAACTCGAGTGAGTGCTGAAAAAATCCATAGCACTCCTGTGTCAACTGCCGCAATTGAATCGGCTCAGGTCGGTAAGGCACTGCATTGGTTTGAGACATGGCCCAACTCAACAGGTTGTTCAACAGTGTGTCGAGTTGCTTGGCTGATTGCGTAATCTTACTGCCAAATGCCTTCACTTTCTCCAAATCGTTTTTCGAAATGTGCCAGTTGAGCAAGTCGTTGATGCCTGAAAAGGAAGTGATCGGTCCGCGAAGGTCGTGACCGACAATGGCGAAAAAACGATCTTTCGTTTGATTCAGCTTGCGCAGCTCTTCATTTTTGGCTTCAAGAATTTTTCTGTTTTTTTTCAATGCCACAAAGGCAAAGGCACCAACCACCAACACCAAACTTACCAAGCTCAAACCAACTATGAGCAAGGTCGCTTTGGTTTCCTCCTCACCCAACTGCGCATCGGTTGCCAATTTTTGGGCGCGTACTAAAGCCAGTTCTTTTTCTTTTTTATCGTTCTCATACAGCGCCTCCATGTTGGCCACTTGCTTGATCTTCTCATCGTTGTTAATAGAATCTTTGAGTGCATTCAATTGCTTACTGTAGGTATAAGCTTGCTTAAACTCCCCTTTCTCACCATAGATCAAAGCCAACAATTCCAAAAATCCCCGTTGCAATTCTTTTGCATTAATCGATTGAGAGAGTGTCCTTCCTTCCAGCGAATGTTGTAATGCCAGATCATGTTGGCGTAGTTGCTGTTCGACTTGCGCCAGCAATAACATCGATTCGGCAATCCCGAATTTTTCGCCACCCGTTCTGTGTAGTTGAATCGCTTTCTCTGCTTCTTCTTTTGCCAGATTCCACTTGGCATTGTTTTTATAATGCAATCCGAAGTAGTAATGATCTTGTGCAATTCCATTTTGATGTTGCGCCCGCTCGTTGATGCGCAAGGCACGAGTGAGATAATAAATGGCCGAATCTGATTTGCCGGCAGAAGAGTACAAATTACCTAGCTCTTCGTTTACATAGGCCACGCCTGTGTTATCCAATTCATTATCCTGATCATATAACTTTAGCGCGGTGAGCAAATAATACTTTGCCTTTACCATTTCATTCATAATCATGTACGTCTTGCCAATGTTCTGCGCAGCGCGGGGTGTGGGTGACGTTTGGTACGATTGAAAAAAGAATTTTAGTGCTAGTGGGTAATTTCCAATTTCGCGATATACAGTGGCGATGTTATTGTTACGATTAGCGATGCCGATCTTTTCATCCAGCTTGATAAAAATCGCCAACGATTTGAAATAATAGTACAATGCACTGTCGGTTTTGCTTTTGTAATTGGTGATTACACCCAACAAATTATAAGCAAGTGCTTTTTCTCTAATGACAAACCGACTGCTGTCGGAAGACGATTGCCGGATAGCTTGATGAAGATAGGAAGAAGCCAAATCGTACTCACCTTTCACCACCAATATAATGGCGATGTATCGAAGGCTGCGGGGAAGTAGCCGTGTAATTTTTTTTTGATCTACCAGAGTTTTTGCCTGCTTAGCAAAAATCATGGCTGTGTCAGCATTGACTTCACAATAGAAATCGGCCAACTGGATAAGCGTCTCAATGCGAATAGTATCGGCAATTTTATTACTTTTCAAAATGCGATGAAGACTGTCCGCATGATTCATTTGAGCCTGACTTGTCTGCGTAAAAGCAATCAACAACCACGCTACAACAACCAAAACTCTACGCATGATGGGGCTCATATCCTAAAAATATCCTTTTTTTCACATTATCGAAAAGGGAATAGAAGCAAAGGTGTGCATGGTTTCTCAATGCTCGCCACTGCCTTCATTAAATTCGCGCCATTCAGAACCCCATTCGCGACAGGATTTGAGGCATTGACAGACATTCTTCGGTTTATCTGGTGGGAAACCAGTAGTATTAATTAAAAAAATGATAGCTACCAATCCCCACGGTTCTATGAGAAAGATTTATGTAAAAGTGGATTCTTTTATCAGGAGGGAATGGTTCTTGTTAATCACTTTGAGTGCCATCACCGTGTTAGTGCTGTTGTTCGAAGTTTTTTAACAGAATCCCCTAATCGTTCGCCCTTCCTTCGAAAACACTCCTTACAAGTGTTTTCTCAAACCGTTGCATTGCTGCGAAGAATAACATTTTTTGGCCTCCTCTTTATTTATCCATTCCAGCCTATATCTTTACGGCCTCCAAAAAAAGAGCGGATATGTTGGTTGTAAAATTTGGTGGCACTTCCGTAGGGAAGCCCGAGCGAATGAAAAAAATTGCCGAGTTGGTTTTATCCATGCCCGGTAAAAAGATTGTTGTTCTTTCTGCACTCAGTGGCACTACGAATGCCTTGGTGCGAATTGGCGATCATTTATTGGCGCAACAACACACGGGTGCTCAAAATGAAATTGCCGAATTAGAAAAACACTACCTGCAATTCAGCAAAGAGCTTTACAGCTCAGAAGCCTATCAAGCCATCGGCCAGGAAATTGTAAGCCGCTACTTTAGTCTTTTCCGACTGCTGGCTGCAGGCAAATTTGATGACCGCAGCTACCGCGAATTGCTGGCGCAAGGTGAATTGGTGTCGACTGAGTTCTTTTACCACCACTTACAAGAACGTAAAATCAGCTCACGCTTGTTACCCGCCCTCCACTTCATGACCATTGATGAAAATCATGAGCCCGAATTGGAAAAAATCAGCGAACGATTAAAACCTATTCTTGAATCCGTGAATGTGGATATCCTGGTAACTCAAGGGTATATCTGCCGCAATCAGAATAATGAAATCGACAACCTGAAACGGGGAGGTAGTGATTACACCGCTTCTTTGATTGGTGCTGCCATCCGAGCGGAAGAAATCCAAATTTGGACGGATATTGACGGCATGCACAACAACGATCCGCGTATTGTTAAGAAAACCATGCCAATTGCTGAATTGACTTTTGATGAAGCTTCGGAGTTGGCATACTTTGGCGCCAAAATTTTGCATCCTTCTACGATTGTGCCAGCACAGAAGTACGGTGTGCCTGTGCGTTTGAAAAACACGATGGATGAGAAAGCGCCCGGCACCATCATCAGCGACAAAGGATCGAAACATCAATTCAAAGCCATTGCGGCAAAAGATGGCATCATCGCTATTAATATTAAGTCATCGCGCATGTTGCTGGCGTATGGGTTCTTGCGCAAAGTTTTTGAGGTATTCGAAAAGCACAAAACGTCCATCGATATGATCTCTACTTCCGAAGTAGCTGTTTCCGTTACCATCGATGACAGCACACGCCTCACGGAGATTGTTGCAGAATTGGGGAAACTGGGAACTATTGAAGTAGATAAAAATCAAACCATTATATGCATTGTGGGCAATGCCTTGGCCGAGAAAGAGGCGGTTCTTCAAGAAGTATTCAGTGCGCTTGGCGCCATCAAGATACGCATGGTTTCTTTTGGCGGCAGCCATAACAATATCTCTATATTGGTAGATACCACTCAAAAAGACAAAGCACTCAATTTGTTGAACGAAGGGCTCTTTAACCTTAAGTAACACTTGCTTTTGTTGGGTTGATGGGGATGATGCGTGAATTCTCATCACGTAATATTACCATACGTTGAATTTTTCAGTTGGCTCGCTTGAGTTTTGATTTTTCAACTTATATTTACTTAGACCAAACCAACGCCTATGGAACTGTACGTCATTCTTGTCTTCGTGGTGGGCTATATCGCCATTGCCATGGAGCACCCTATCAAAATCAACAAAACAGCCTCGGCATTACTAACAGGCGTTATCTGCTGGACTCTCTATGCCGTGTCCGAGAATAATGCTAGCAAAGTGGGAGGCGAGTTATCCCATCATTTAGCTAGTGTTTCTGAAATTCTCTTTTTCCTCATGGGCGCCATGACCATTGTGGAATTGGTGGACGCCTATCAGGGGTTTCGTTTGATTACCGATCGCATCAATACCAAAAATCCAAAAATATTGCTGTGGCTTATTTGTTTCGTTACGTTTTTTCTCTCCGCAATACTAGATAACCTCACCACTGCCATTGTGATGGTATCACTCATCCGTAAATTAATCCCCAACAAAGAAATGCGCATGTTCTTTGCCGGAATGATCATCATTGCTGCCAATGCCGGAGGCGCGTGGACACCCATTGGCGATGTAACTACGACAATGCTATGGATTGGCGGACAAATCTCCACGTTCGCTATTATGAAAGGCTTGTTCATACCTAGTATATTGTGTTTGCTGGTGCCCCTCATTTATCTAAGCTTTACGCTGAAAGGAGAGCTGGGCGAATACCATCACACCGCCCACATGCACACGCATGGAGAAGAAGGACCTGTTAAGGGCAGCACCGTGATGCTTTGTTTAGGTATAGGCGCGCTGATCTTTGTTCCAATTTTTAAAACCATCACACACCTGCCTCCTTACATTGGTATGCTGATGGGTCTTGGTGTTTTGTGGGTCGTATCAGAGCTCATCAATCCCCATGCCGATGAAGCTGCGCGCAGACCCTTTACTGCTGCAGGTGCGCTTTCGCGGATTGACTCATCCAGTGTGTTATTCTTTTTGGGAATTTTGTTAGCCGTTGGCGCACTGGAATCGATGCACATTTTACAACATTTCGCAGCATCGCTCGACTCTGCGCTGGGTGATAACCGCGTGATCATCACCTTCATTGGTTTACTTTCAGCCGTGGTCGATAACGTGCCGCTGGTAGCCGCCAGCATGGGTATGTATAGTTTAGAAATGTATCCAATGGATTCCATGATTTGGGAATACCTGGCCTATTGTGCCGGTACCGGTGGAAGTATTTTGATTATCGGATCAGCAGCCGGTGTGGCTGTGATGGGTATGGAGAAAATTGATTTTATCTGGTACCTGAAAAAAATAAGCTTGATTGCACTGCTTGGATATTTTGCCGGAGCATTTGCTTATCTGGCCATCGAGCAGTTTATGTAAATTCAATCTGAACATAAAAAAGAGGCTGATCTGCTTTTGCAAGTCAGCCTCTTTTCATTTAACCGATTAGACTATTTTAAAGTAAAAGCCGTATAACGCCTAACTTCTATTTCACCAATTCTTTCAGTGCAATTTCAAACGAGGTTTGGGCAATGTGCGTTTTGCTTGGATTTATTTTTCGGGTTTTCTCCATGGCCGCACGAATCGTTTTTGAAATGTCATTAAAAATGGCAGCATCGTCCATCGACACTTCGCTTTCCATAAAATAGGCAAAAACACGAGCCATGCCACAATTGGCAATAAAGTCAGGGATCACCGAAAATTTTTCATCGGCATACAAACCGGTAGGTCCAAAAAATATTTCCGGATCGGCAAACGGCACATTCGCACCACACGAAAACACTTCTACTTTCGAGGCAATCATCCGATCGACCTGATCTTTCGTCACTAATCGTGAGGCAGCAGCAGGAATAAATACCTCAAACTCCAAATCCCATATTTTTTCATTCACGGTTTCAAACGACAACAAGTCGTCTGTTACCAATCGATTGCCTTGCCGGTTGACCACCAACTGACAAATTTCCTCATGCGAAATTCCTTTCTGATTTATCAAACCCCCTTCACGGGTTAAAATACCCACCACCACCGCACCCATCTGCGATAAGTAAAATCCGGCAGCCGCCCCCACATTGCCCCAACCCTGCACCACCACGCGCTTTCCTTTCAATTGCCCAGCTTTTCCATCTGAAGATTGGCTAGTTGTTGACCACAATTCATAATAATGACGCACTGCCTCGGCCACTCCATATCCGGTGCACATATCGGCAATGGTGTATTTTTTCGAGAGCGCAGGTGTGTACTTGGCATCTTCTATTATTTTCACAACTCCTTGGCGCAATTGCCCAATGCGATTCACCTTTTGCGGCTCAGTGGGTTTATAGTGGCCGGTAAAAACGCCTTCCTGCGGATGCCAGATACCTACATCTTCCGTGTGTGGAATCACTTCATGAATTTCATCTACGTTCAAATCGCCACCAGTTCCATAATAATATTTTAACAAAGGCATCACCGCAGTATACCAGCGGTGCAGCACACCTTCCTTACGGGGATCGTTTGGATCAAAGTTGATTCCCGACTTCGCGCCTCCAATGGGGGGACCACTCACTGTAAATTTCACTTCCATTGTTTTTGCCAACGACTCCACCTCACGCTTGTCAAGGCCTGTACGCATGCGTGTGCCTCCACCGGCAGCGCCACCTCGCAACGAGTTGATTACTACCCAACCTACGGCCTCCGTTTCAGCATCCTTCCATTCAAAAACAATTTCGGGGCGCTTGTTTTCAAACTTTTGTAAGAGTTCTTTCATCTGTATGTAAAGTTTTCGATGCGGCTTTTGTTTAGCCATTTAGCCGGTTCCGCAAAGGTTTGCAAAATTGAACTAAAGTGTTGAGGTACGCAATGTGTAACTATATTTTTCAACCATGCGGCAATCCAAAAGTGTGACCCATTTACTATTGCTACTTTTATGCCGATGAACTTAGTGATCGATGTCGGCAATACGCGTATTAAGGCAGCTCGTTTTGAAGAAGATCGAATGGAGGCTTCCTTTCACTTTGGCCATCTGCGCAGCTTACAAGACGAATTGGGCGCAACAAGCTTCCAGCACGTTTTGATCAGCTCAGTCAATCAGCCGCATTCCGATTTTGACTTCTTACAACCCACCGGAAAAAAAATCTTTTTAACACCACAGCTTCCGTTGCCGATTAAAAATGCATACGCCACTCCACAAACACTTGGTGTGGACAGGCTGGCGGCCGCATGTGGTGCCTTGGCTCTCTTTCCCGGAAAAAATTGTTTGGTGATTGATGCGGGCACCTGCATCAACTACGAGTTTATTGATGAAGCGGGTACCTATCATGGAGGAGCCATTTCTCCTGGCATCGATATGCGCTTTAAGGCCATGCATACGTTTACCGCTCGTTTGCCGTTGATTCAGCGGACAGAAAGTGCTGAATTGATAGGCAATAGCACCGAAACGTGCATGCAGAGCGGTGTGATGAATGGTGTGCTGGCAGAAGTTGAAAATACTATCGACCGATATCGAGCAAAATACCCATCGCTGGTAGTACTTATTTGCGGGGGCGATGCCCCATTTTTTGAAAACAGGCTGAAACCTACCATATTTGCAGCCCCCGATCTGGTTTTGAAGGGATTGAACAGGATTTTACGCTATAATGCTTCATATTAAAAGGTCTTTTCTACTTTGCTTCGCGGTTTTCGCAGCAAATTTCGCTTCCGGCCAGGTCGCCAACAGTCCATTCTCCACGTTTGGTTTAGGCGATACCTATGGAAACGGGTTAGCGCAGCACCAGGGAATGGGGGGAGTTGGCATCAGCAACCCAAGTTCGTGGTACATTAATAATCAAAACCCGGCTTTGTTAACCTATAATTATGTTACCACCTTTCAGGCGGGCATGATTTTAGAAAACCGAACCATCAATGATGGATCAAGCACATTAAAAACCGGTACAGGTAACCTTAATTATCTGGTTCTTTCTTTTCCTGTATTGTCCGGGAAATGGACATCCTCGCTCGGTCTTACTCCCTACACATCTGCCAATTATAGATTGCGAACTACCGCACGCGTATTAAATGATGTAACGACCACCGTTACCCGAGAACAAACAGGAAGCGGGGGATTGAACCAATTTTATTGGTCGAATGGTGTGCGGGTACATAAAAATGTGGCAGTTGGCTTTCGCGCCAATTACTTGTTTGGATCCATCGATTCTGAAAAAACAGAAACGATTAACTTTTTAAACCCTGGTGATGCGCGAGTAATCATTTATGAACCCTTACTGGTAGACAAGAGCTACGTGAAAGATTTCACATTTTCATCCGGTGTATATTTCCACAAAGATTCTCTTACGAAAAAGAATTTTCGAATCGGTGCCGGTTTTGTCTACGACTTTAGTGCAAAATTAAATGCCAGCAGAACGTTACGAATTGAGCAACGCAGCATTAATGGATCATTAATTGATTCTACCACTTTGATCCGAAACGAACCCTCTTCATTTACTTTACCCCATTCATTTGGAATTGGGTTATCAGCCGGAATTCCGGGGCGCTGGACAGTGGCTGGAGATATTATGGTTTCTGACTACACCGTGTTTACTGGGATAAACGGTGTGCGAACACCAACCACCAAAGGAATAAAAAGTGGCCTTGGTTTTGAGTACATTCCAAATCAAACGAGTGCGGCCAACTATTTGAGAAGAATCACCTACCGAACAGGCGTAAGCTATGAAAGATTCCCTTATTTGGTAAGCGGCAATGAAGTTACAGATCTTGGCATTAATTTTGGTATATCATTGCCCGTAGGGATTTCTACTTTAGATTTGTCCCTCAAAGTCGGAAAAAGAGGAAGTATTACGCAAAATAGCATTGACGAGAACTACTTTAAGTTCTATTTTGGCATGACTTTCAATGACCGATGGTTTATTAAAAGGAAGTTTGATTGAAAAGTAAACAATTATGAAAATGAATTTGAAACAGGTAGTACTCGGCATGGCACTGGTTGCCACCACCTCACTTTCTGCAGTTGCTCAATGTAAGCAACAAATCTGGCCATCAGATCCTCCAGCGAGAGCAAAAGCAGAAGAATGTGTGGCCATTTTCGGTGATGCCGTAAGACAAAGTAAATTCAGAGATGCCACAGCCTCTTTGCAATGGATGCTGACCAATGCACCCAATTGGAACACAAAATTATATGTAGATGCAGCTACAGCATACGATGGTTTGGCCAGTCAGGAAAAAGACCCCGCTAAGAAAAAAATATTGGTAGACTCGTTGATGCTGATCTATGATTTGCGCCTGAAGACCTGCGGTGATGAGGTGAACGTATTAAATCGGAAGGCTGCCGCCAACGTAAAGTATAATATCAATAACAAAGAAAAAGCGGCTGAGCTTTTAGCGATGTACGATCGCGTATACGAGATCAGCGGTAACAACATAAATGACAACAACTTAGAAGCATACATCTCAGTTGTGTACGTAAACTACCTGACACAAAAGAACCTGCCTGAAGCACAAAAAACGTTGACAGAAGAGCAAATTTTGGCGAGATATGACAAGTTAGTGGGTGTGCTTGATGCCAAACTAAAGAAAGCACAAGAAGAGAATAAGACTGCCGATGTTGAAAAGTATAAGTCGATCAAAGTAAATGTGGACGACAAGTTGGCGAAAATGGTAACGATTAACTGTGCGTTTGTTAAGAAAAACCTAGAGCCACGGTTCAGACAAAACCCTACGGATGTTCCTTTGGCTAAAAAGATTTTCCAGTTTATGCTGAACGACAAGTGTACCGATGATCCACTTTGGTTTGAAGCCACTGAAGTTGTGCACAAAGCAAACCCTGATTTCACCTTAGCAAAAGTATTAGGTGCTAAATATTTGCAGGCCAAAAACTTTGACAAAGCGCTTCCTCTTTTGAATGAGGCATTAACCTTAGCCAGCACACCTGCTGAAAAAGGCGAAGTGAATATTTTATTAGGCGATAACGAAAACCAAAAGGGTAACAAACAAGCTGCGCGCGATTTTTACAGAAAGGCAATTGCGGCTGACCCTGCCAACAAAGATGGTTTCGAGAAAATTGGAGATCTGTACTACTTTGCATTCGCAGAATGTTCCAGAAAACAAAGCTTGGCAGAAGACAGACTAGTTTATATCGCTGCTTACGATATGTATTCAAAAGCCGGAAATCAGGAAAAAATGAAATCGGCTCGCGGTCAGTTCCCTTCTGTAACCGAATTGTTCGAATTGAACTGGAAAGAAGGTGAAACCAAAAGAATTGATAAATGCTGGGTAGGTGAAACTGTTACCCTTCGCACACGCGGCAAAGAATAATTTTTTAGGAATGATTATTGCAAGAAGGCTGGCTATTACGTCAGCCTTCTTTGTTTTAAATAAGCAGTACTATGAACACAGACCGAATCGGTTGGATTTTTTCGCTTGCCCTAGCCGCAGCCGTTAGTTTTACATCGTGTCGGAATAAAGAAACCACTGCGCCATTGGTTTATGACGGTCCGCTTCGCGAAGCTGAAGACGTGGTGATGCACTACACCGAAAACGATCGGGTGAAAGCGCTCTTAAAGGCAAAAAAAATATTTGAATTTCAAAATGGAGATCAGGAGTTTCCGGAAGGCATCTATCTGGAATTTTTTGACAAAACCGGTAAACTTACCTCTACCCTGCGTGCCAACACGGCTTTCTATTTCAAAAGCGAGAGCAAATGGCGTGGCCGTGGCAAAGTGGAAGTGAAAAACATTGAGAAAAACCAACAATTGAATTCCGAAGAACTCTTTTGGTTTCCGGGCACCCGAAAAATCGCCACCGATAAGTTTGTTACCATCACCGATACGCATGATATTTTATACGGCACCGGCCTGGATGCCATGGAAGACATGTCCAATTACACCATTAAAAACCCGACCGGCTCCATGCTGGTAAAGGACTAGAGAAATCCAGTCGCGTCCGCCTAAATCGACAGTATTTTATAATATTGTATCTTTGCACCAGCAATGAAATTAATGGACGTAGTGCTGCTTTCGCTAGCAGCGGTTTTTGCAATTATCGGTATCTACGAAGCAATGAAACTCGGGATCGGTCAAGCCTACTGGGCCATCATGGTTTCTTTCGGTTTTTTATTCTACTATAACTACCGTAAAAAGAAATAACCATGGAATTGGGGCCTTACATCATGATTGCCATCACACTGGTTTTTTCCTTTTTCTTTTCCGGAATAGAAATAGCCTTTCTTTCAGCCAACAAACTTCAAATTGAGCTCAAGGGAAAAAATGGAATTCTTTGGGGTAAGATCATGTCTTACTTCATCAAAAGACAATCGTGGTTTATTGGAACGACCCTGATCGGAAATACGCTTGCATTGGTATTGTTTGGAATTTACATGGCGCAATTGATTGAACCTTGGCTGGCCGCCACCCTTCCGGAAAGCCTCAATGACGAAGTATTTGTGCTGATTTTCCAAACACTGATATCTACCTTGCTCATTCTTTTCACAGCTGAGTTTTTACCCAAAAGTCTTTTCCTGATTAACCCCAATGCTATGCTTGCCGCATTGGCTATTCCTTTTCGAGTTATTTACGTCATTCTGGCACCGCTTACTTTTTCGATTGTTTATCTGTCCAAACTGGTCATCATTCATGTGTTGCGCATCGAATATTCAGAAGAGAAACCGGCTTTTGGATTAACAGACCTGAACCATTATCTGAAAAACATGCTGAAGGTTCGGCATGAAGATGAAGACATTGAGTTGGACAAAAAAATCTTTCACAATGCCTTGGAGTTTAAAACAGTCAAAATCCGCGACTGTATGATTCCTCGCACCGAGATTACCTCCATTGATGTGGAGGAAGGCATCGAAAAACTGAAAGAGATTTTCGTGCAAAGCGGTCACTCTAAAATTTTAGTGTACAAAGAAAGCATCGACAATGCGATTGGCTATTGTCACTCTGCTGCGCTGTTTAAAAAACCTACACGCATTGAAGAAATTTTGACACCCATCAGCATTGCTCAAGAAACTATGCTTGCCAATGATTTGATGGTGCAACTTATTAAGGACCGCAGAAGTATGGCAGTAGTGGTGGATGAGTTTGGTGGTACTTCCGGCATCGTAACTATGGAAGATGTAATTGAAGAGATTTTTGGTGAGATCGAGGACGAGCATGATAGCGATAACCTGGTAGAGCAAAAAATTGATCAGAGTACTTACCTGGTAAGTGCCCGCCTAGAAGTAGATTATCTGAACGATCGCTTCAAATGGCAACTGCCCCTCGGAGAATATGAGACACTGGGAGGCCTTATTCTTGCTTATACAGAAGATTTCCCACAGCAGGGAGATTCCATCTCCATACCACCGTATTCATTTACCATTCAAAAGGCTGAAAACAAGCGCATTGACACCGTGAAGGTGGTGGTGGACGCCAGCGAACTGGCCGATTAGCCCGCTATCGACACCCGGTTTATAAAGTCCTGAAAATCAACACATTTATTTCCGTTTGCACCTTTGTTGAATAAAGATAAGGGACTAAATTTGCCGTTCTTTAAAATGGCGTGGGTCGGCCTGACAGACCATTAACATTTATAAACTTTTACGTATGGCATTGATTGGTACTTTGAGGGAAAAAATGACCAAGTGGGTAGTTGGTTTTGTTGCTATTGCAATTCTCTCTTTCATTTTGAATGACTTGTTTGGAAGTGGACCTCGCTCCATTATCGGAGCTTCGGATGATGAAGTGGGAGAAATAGCAGGTACATCGATATCGCGAGAACAATACCAGGCTTTCGTGCAAGAGCGCGAAAACAACTATATCATGAGCTTTGGCCGCAAGCCGGGCGAGCGCGAAAAACCTACGCTTGAACAACAAGCCTGGGAACTGTTGGTTGTAGAATATGCCATCAAACCTCAGTTTGAAAAAACGGGCATCAAAGTTACTGCTGATGAAGTGTGGGACATGGTGCAGGGAAAAAATGTAGATGAGAACGTAAAGCAATCGTTCGTTGACTCAACCGGTAAGTTTGACCGCAAGCGTGTTATCGAATATATCAATAATTTCAACACACCTCCTCCTATCGGTAACGAGCAAATGCTCGCTCAATACAATGAGGGCAAATACCGCTGGACGCTGTTTCAAAAGGAATTGGCCTTAGGTCGCGAGCGGGTGAAATATGAAAACTTGTTGATCAAATCGAACTATGTAACTGAAGCCGAATCAGAGCGCGACTACCACGCACAAAACGATGTGGCTGAAGTGAAGTATTTGTATGTACCCTTCTATGCTATGAGCGACTCTTCTGTAAATCCTACAGACGGCCAACTGCGTGATTATTTTAACAAGAACAAGGAAAAATATAAGACCAAACAAACCCGCAGCCTTAGCTATGTTCAGTTTCCGGTGGTAGCTTCTGCCAGTGACTCAGCCAAACTTCGCGAGGAAGCCGAAAAAATTGCTGCTGAGTTTAAGACCGCTGCCGATGACTCTTCCTACGCTATTGCACAATCCCAAGGAAGCAACGCGTACGCGAAATACACAATTGCCAATCTGCCTGCCTCTTTAAGCAAAGACAAAGAAAACTTGCAAGTGGGTAGTGTGAACGGTCCATTTTTGGATGGCGGAAACTACAAAATCGTAAAAGTGGTAAAAATTGGAACAGATACGACCTACGCTGCTAAAGCAAGCCACATCTTGATTAAGTGGGAAAATGAGACGGATGAAGCTAAAAAAGTAGCCAAAGAAAAGGCGCGCAAAATATTGAATGAAATAAAGGGAGGTGCTCGTTTTGCTGATAAAGCATTGGAGCATGGAACAGACGGCACGCGCACACAAGGCGGGGATTTGGGTTGGTTTACAACCGGACAAATGGTTAAGCCTTTTCAGGATGCTGTGTTTAACGCAAAGAAATCTGGCTTGCTGAATGATGTTGTTGAAACACAATTTGGTTATCACCTAATTGACGTAACTGGCCTGAAGGACAATACGACTTATACGATTGCCACTATTGAGTTAACCATTACGCCAAGCGATGAAACGCAAAATGCAGCGTTCTTGAAAGCACAAAATTTTGTGGCCACTGCCACGGACGAGAAAGAATTCAAAGCTGAAGCGCAAAAAAATGCCATGAATGTATTTGATGCGAAAGATTTAGGCACTGCCGAAAGACGCATTGGTGCGTTGGGTGAAGCTCGTCAAATGGTAACCTGGTTATACCGCGAAGGTAAAATTGGAAAAGTATCGGATGTTTTTGATTTGGATGATTCGTATGTGGTAGCCGTAATGACTGCTGAAACAGAAGAAGGCTATAAAGATTTCGAGAATGTAAAAGAGCAGATTACTCCCTTAGTAAAGAATCAATTGAAGGGTGAGAAAATCATGGAGAAACTGGCCGCGCAGAAAGGTACTTTGGAGGAAATGGCTACGGGCTTTGGTTCAGATGCCTCTGTCAATAATTCCAGCGATTTAAAATTAAACTCTAATAATCTTCCTTCGGTAGGTGTGGATGCGAAAGCCGTTGGTGTGGCCTTTTCTTTGGAAAATGGCAAACGTTCGAAGCCTTTTGCAGGTGAAAATGGCGTTTTGGTTATTGAAACCATCAACAAGACCGCTGCACCTGCTATTGGCGATTACACCATGTTTAAGAATCAATTGTTACAAGGTCTGAACAACCGGTCAAGTTTTGGAATTGCCCAAGCCATCAAGGAGGTTTCTAAAATTGAAGATCAACGCTATAAATTTTTCTAAACAAAAATTCACGACTACGATCGGCTTCTCCACACGGGGAAGCCGATTTTTTTTTATTTGACCCGATCGACTTAATTTACACTTCATGAAACCTGAGTGGACCGAATCGTTGCGCGAAAAATTAGATCAGCATTATGCCTGGCCTGCTCTCTATACATTCAAATTCATCGTGCCCACGGGGAAAGAACAGGAGGTAGTGGCTCTTTTCCCACAACATACCGCTACCCAACGTGCTTCAAAAAACGGAAACTACAGCAGTATCACCATTCAAATGATGATGCCCTCAAGCGATGCCATTGTTTTAGTTTATGAAGCGGCATCATCCATTGAAGGTATCATCGCCTTGTAAGCTTTTGAGTACCGATTCGTTACAACCACCTCTTTCTAAACAAAGCAATTCCGTAAAGCGGTTATGCTGTTTTTTTTATACCTTAGAAAACAAATAGCTTCTATGTGGGTACAAGAAAATAATCGACTGATACAGCATTTTGTATTCACAGACTTTGTGGAAGCATTTGGCTTTATGGCGCAAGTGGCAATACTGGCAGAGAAGTGTGATCACCATCCCACGTGGTCAAATACATATAATCGGGTGACCATTGAATTGTCTACCCATGATGCCGGAAATATCGTGACGGACAGGGATCATGCTCTTGCGAAACAAATCGATCAAATTCTGCATCGCAATCCAAAATCATAGACATCATTATTCATTGCTTGTGTCAAAAACTTCTCTTTTCCTGGTTCCTACTCCCATTGGCAATTTGGGTGATATGACCATCCGCGGATTAGAAGTACTAAAGTCCGTGGATACCATTTTAGCCGAAGATACCCGCACCTCGGGCACTCTGTTAAAACATTATGCCATTTCGAAACCACTTCAGAGCTTTCATATTTTCAACGAACACAAAGCGCTTTCCGGATTAATCAAACGGATGATGGATGGCGAAACCATGGCGTTGATTTCAGATGCGGGCACTCCTGGCATCTCCGATCCGGGCTTCCTTTTGGTGCGCGAGTGTATTCAATCAGGATTAAAAGTAGACAGCCTACCGGGCGCCACTGCTTTAATTCCTGCTTTGGTCAAGTCTGGATTTCCAACTGATCGATTTGTGTTTGAAGGCTTTTTACCACACAAAAAAGGAAAACAAACCACATTGAAACGACTAGCTGAAGAAGACAGAACCATTATTGTATATGAATCACCTCACCGCTTGGTAAAAACGCTGGAGCAGATGGTGGAATTTTTTGGTGAGGGCAGACGTGTTTCTGTTTCGCGCGAGTTAACTAAACTCTATGAAGAAACGGTTACTGACAGTCTCAGGCAAGTGATTACTCATTTTAAAAGTAAAGAAGTAAAAGGTGAAATTGTACTAGTGATCGATGGCAAAAGAGAATAACGTATCGCTCCCTCCCTGGGCATTGTTTCTGATCAGTGCCGCCCTCTTTGCCGCTGGGTGGTTGATGAAACCATTTCCACTCCCGATCTTCTTTGCGTTCGCGCCTTTATTCGCCATTGCCGATCAGGCGCGCGAAAATGATGACTTCTGGATCAACACCGAGTTTATCTTACTGAGTTTAGTCAGTTGTTTCTTGGCTGCATTCGCTTTTAATTTTTCACATATGGTTGGTGTATTCATACTAGCCATCACGTTTACATTGTCATTCGTGGTTTATACCTTTTGCTTTCAGCAGTTGGGAAATCGCCTGGGGAAGTTTACCATTTTGTTTTTCTGGTTAGCCACGGAGTATCTCTTATTGAAGTTACCGTGGAGGAATGAAACCATTTTTTTAGCAGACATTTTACAATTAAAAAAAGAGTGGATAAATTGGACAAGCCACACCGGATATCTGGGAGCAACCCTCTGGATTTTGCTTACAAATTTGTTTTTATACATGACGATCTTTAAAGGATCGTTTCACAAAG
>JAJTHV010000301.1 GCA_021300095.1 Flammeovirgaceae bacterium
GAAGCTTTCATTATCCGCGATCAGTTTGATGATTATCGAAAAGTGCTAGACAAATTTGATTTGTCTTTTGCCGAGGTCTCTGACGGATCGATCGATCTAGATCACGATAAGAAGTTAGATTATATCAACAAACTTTCGAAGCAAGTAACAGTACTCTCTGAAGTTGGATCTAAAGATGCAGACAAAATTATTCCACCTTACATGTGGATTGATTTGATGCAAAAAGAACTAGATGCAGGCGCTTGGAAAGTGATTGGCGAAGCACGCGAAGGCGGCAACGTGGGTTTGTTCCGCTCGTCAGGCGAGGTGCGTTCTGGATTAGTGCAGGAAATTTTGACTAAAATTCCATTCGAAAAAATTATTTGGGAGGCACCTCAAAAAGCACAGCAAGTTTGGTTCATCAAGTTATTGGGTGCAAATGTCAATTTAGGCAACATTGCCCCGAACGAAGTAATCCCTTTGGAAACCATACGGCTAGGTTTGCGTGGTGATACCTTCTTGCACTTTCTTGGATTAGAGCGAAAGAAAGATAACACCGCGCCACCTTTTCACGCTGATTGATCATGGTTGAGTCATTGATTGATTTTATTCTTCACTTAGATCATCACTTGATTGCGATTGTGAACGAATATGGTACGCTAACGTACATCATTTTGTTTTTAATAGTTTTTACAGAAACGGGATTGATTGTAATGCCGTTTTTGCCGGGCGATTCACTACTGTTTGCTGCGGGCACCATCGCTGCGTTGCCAAACTCAACATTAAATGTTTACTTTATCGTTCCGTTGCTGATTGTTGCAGCTTTGATGGGCGACAATGTAAATTATTTTGTTGGCAGGTTTGCGGGTAATTTCATTAAAAGTAAAGAACGCATTTTGTTTTTCAAGCGCGAGTATATAGAACAAACCGAGGCTTTTTATCAGCGCCATGGCGCGAAAACAATTATCATGGCTAGGTTCGTGCCGATTGTTAGAACCATTGCTCCTTTTGTGGCAGGAGCCGGCAGTATGCACTATCAGCGTTACATAATTAATTGCGTGGCAGGGGCTATTCTGTGGGTTGTTGGACTTACTACACTTGGCTATTTGTTTGGCAACATCCCCATCATTAAAGAGAACTTTGAAAAGGTCATCATTGCAATTATTCTAATATCTGTGCTACCAATGGTAGTGGGTTTGATTAAAGGAAAAAAAGAAGGGCACAATTAATTAACATTATGGAAAAGAAATTTGGCTTAATCGGCTCTACAGTATCGCACTCTTTCTCAAAATCTTATTTCGATGAAAAGTTTTTTAGAGAAGGCTTGCGCGATTATCACTATGATTTGTATCCATTGCAAACAGTTGAAGAACTGAAGAGGCTTTTAAATGAAAATCCGGAGTTATGCGGTTTGAATGTGACTGTTCCTTACAAAGAGCAAGTGATGAAATTCTTAAACGACATCGACAATAATGCAAAGAAAATTGGCGCAGTCAACGTAATCAAGATTCAAAACGGCAAACTAGTAGGTTATAATACCGACAGCGATGCGTTTTATGAAACCCTGGAGAAGTGGTTCCCCAAAATTGAAAATGCCAAAGCTTTGGTTCTGGGAAGTGGAGGTTCATCCAAAGCGGTTCAGCAAGCGTTAAGAAAATTGTCTATTCCATTTCAAATCGTATCAAGAGAAAAGGCAAAAGACTATATCACGTATGAAGAGTTAGAAAAAGATGGGAAGATAATTGAAGGGTCAGCATTAATTATTAATACCACTCCCCTTGGCATGAGTCCAGATACCAATGCCTTCCCTCCTATTAACTTCGAGTTTCTTAATAGCACGCATTACGTATACGATTTGATTTATAACCCGGCACGTACAGTATTCTTACAAAAAGCGGAGATGCGCGGGGCGAACATTAAAAATGGATTAGAGATGCTGCACATCCAAGCAGAAAAGGCATGGGCAATTTGGAACAACTAGAAGACTTAATGGCTTCCCAAATACGGCTCTGCTAATAAGGTAAACTCCACAACAACTTTCCCTGCTTGAAAGTTGGAGTAAAGCAACTTCACCAAATTGCGGTTTTCCATTTCAAGAGCAATGTCAAATGCCTTTTGAAAGTTTTCTGAAGAATAATTCAATGCGTCCATCACATTGACAATGTTGCTCGTTTTTGACCGAGTTTGGAGGATGGTGAGGATTGCTTGTTCAGGATTTGCCATGTTGCGACAACGAAGTTAAACAATAAGCGGAAAACAGGTACATAATAGACGTGGCTCAAACTGTACTGGTGCCCACAACAACCTTGCATTGATTTTAGAACTGCTTATCTTGCATTCATGGATTTCCAACTCACCAGCGAGTATTTCCCCACGGGAGATCAACCCAAAGCCATTGAACAGCTTACCAAAGGATTGTTGCAAGGCGAACAACATCAAACCCTACTCGGTGTAACCGGTTCTGGAAAAACATTCACGATCGCGAACGTGGTGGCAAAAGTGAACCGCCCTACCCTGGTGTTGAGCCACAACAAAACCCTGGCTGCGCAATTGTATGGGGAGTTCAAGCAGTTTTTTCCTGAGAATGCGGTAGAATACTTTATTTCGTACTACGATTACTACCAGCCGGAAGCCTTCATTCCTTCCTCTAACTTGTATATCGAAAAAGACTTGTCTATCAACGAAGAGATTGAAAAACTTCGGCTAAGTGCCACATCCTCGTTGCTCACCGGCCGAAGAGATGTGTTAGTTGTTGCATCGGTATCATGTATTTACGGTATTGGCAATCCTGAAGAGTTTGGAAAGAACCGAATTCAATTAAAGGTGGGCGAATTGATTCCGCGTAATCGTTTCTTATTTGCACTGGTAGACATTCTGTACAAACGAACGGAAGCTGAGTTCAAGCGCGGCAGCTTTCGCGTAAAGGGCGATACAGTTGATATCTTTCTAGCCTATGCAGACTATGCACTGCGTATTTATTTTTTTGGTGACGAAATCGAATCAATTCATGAAATAGATCCGGTATCTGGCAAAAAAATTTCAGACTTAAAAACAGCCACAATCTTCCCGGCCAATTTATTTGTAACGGGCAAAGATTTATTGAACCAAGCAATACGTGAAATTCAAGATGACCTGGTATTGCAAGTGGAAAGTTTCCAACAAGAGCGAAAATTTTTGGAAGCGAAGCGGCTAAAGGAACGAACTGAGTTTGACTTGGAAATGATGCGAGAGTTAGGCTACTGTAGCGGCATTGAAAACTACTCACGCTATTTTGATCGAAGGAATGTAGGCGCTAGACCATTCTGTTTGATTGATTACTTCCCTGATGATTTCTTACTGGTGATTGATGAAAGTCACGTTACGGTGCCACAAGTCAGAGCCATGTGGGGAGGCGATCGCTCGCGCAAAGTTAATTTGGTTGACTATGGGTTTCGATTGCCTTCAGCCTTGGATAACCGACCTCTTACCTTCAACGAGTTTGAATCGTTGGTTAACCAAGTGATTTACGTAAGCGCCACTCCATCAGAATATGAATTACGAAAATCAGAGGGTGTGGTGATTGAACAGCTGATCAGGCCCACTGGTCTGCTCGACCCTGAAATTGATGTTCGCCCCAGCAAAAACCAAATTGACGATTTGTTGGAAGAAATTGATGAGCGGGTGAAAAAGAAAGAACGTGTATTGGTGACCACGCTTACCAAACGTATGGCCGAGGAATTGACGAAATTTCTGGAACGTGCAGCCGTGAAATGTAGGTACATTCACTCAGAGGTTTCAACACTCGATCGGGTTGAAATTTTAAGGGAACTACGCTTAGGCGTTTTTGATGTATTGGTAGGCGTGAACTTGCTCCGCGAAGGGCTGGATTTACCAGAAGTTTCGTTGGTGGCTATATTGGATGCCGACAAAGAAGGATTTTTACGCAACCAGCGTTCATTGGTGCAAACGATCGGTCGAGCGGCACGCAACGAAAATGGCCGTGTGATCATGTATGCCGATCAAATCACAGAGTCAATGCAGATGGCCATAGACGAAACCAACCGCAGGCGCAAAGTGCAGATGGACTACAATTTGGCTAATAACATTACGCCAAAGACAGTTTTGAAGTCCAAAGACTCTATTTTAGGTCAAACCAAAGTGGCAGACTCCAAAAAATCCGTCAAGCAGTATTATATCGAAGACGAAGAAAAATCATTGGCGGCAGACCCTGTCACCGCTTATCTAAGCAAAGATGAGTTAACAAAACTGGCCGACCGCACGCGCAAGGCCATGGAGAAGGCAGCAAAGGAACTGGAATTTATGGAGGCTGCACGCTTACGCGATGAATACATGGCGATACTGAAATTGTTAGAGGGAAAGTAGCACACTTGATACTAGATACTGGATACTGGATGCTAGATGCCAGACTCTAGTATCCAGCGTCAAGCATACAATAACCAGTTTCGGACAAGAGTGACCGAGAATGAAACAGGCTCTTTACAAGTTATTTGATTTTTTGTAAAATCGTGAAGGATTTTTTGGCACACCAATTGAAAACCCAACCGATATGGAAACACATCAAGTAAAAACCTGCTTTACTATTTCATTCACCAACGAGCAATATCAACATGCTGTAAGCTATGTAGAGGTCATGAAAAAACATCCGCAGCGCGTGTACTGGCGCGGCAAACAAGGCAAGACAGATGACGAGTTGGTGATGGAGCAAATCGCACACCGGATATTATCGGGATTTTATAACCATGAACCATTTCAAGCCGCCAAACACATTGTGCGGATGGATGCAAAAACCATGTTGTAGGCATCAGCAAAAAACAAAAAACCTTCCAATTCCTTGGAAGGTTTTTTTTGCAATGCTTTCTTGGATTAGATCTTCTTCTCCAACTCGGTAATTTTCGCTTGCGCCTCTTGCTTGCCCAGCGACAATGCCTTCTTGTACAATTCAATTGCTTCCTTGTAGGTATTCTTCTTCTTTTTCGGAGCAAGTTTGGTACGATTAGCAGCTTCTTCAATTGCAGCGGCACGTGTGAAGTAAGAATCTGCCTCGTTTACTTTGCTTTGA
>JAJTHV010000285.1 GCA_021300095.1 Flammeovirgaceae bacterium
CTGATGGGTTGCTCCTCAGCATTGCCCACGTCCGCTTCACCTGGTTCAACAAATGTAAACGGTTTGCAGGATTAAACTTTAAGTGTAAACTTGAGGTAGAATTAATAATTAAAAACTGTCAACTTTTTTTAGGACGAGGCACGGTGTCGAGGATCCGCCTTCGCTAGACGCTTCGGACGGGCAGGCGGGACGCGGCTTCGGAAGTTTCGTTCGAACGCAAATACTCATATTGGTGCCACAGCATATTTACATGAAGGCTTCGAATAAAAAAATTGGGACAATAAAGGCGAAGATTGGGAGTGTTGAAATAGTAACTCTTGTAGCCTTTATCATTCTTTTGACAGTATCCATCCAACAGTTTATTAGGGAGGACTTCAAAACAGACTGGATTTACTTACTATTTTCCATTTTGATACTGATTACACTATTGTTAGCGTTCATTAATTACAAAAACAAAACAATAATTCTAACGGTGGACTCAATGACTATAAAACGACCACTTGGACTCTATTCTAAGACATATCTTAAAGAGCAATTAAAAGGATACGACTTACAAGAATACTATGACAATCAAATCGGACTCGCCCGACAAATAAGAATTTGGACAAAAGACGATAAACAAATAATACTTATAAGGGACGCGTATTCGGACTACGAAAGAGTTTTGATGGAGTTGAAAAAGTTTGATTTAACGTATTTGGGGACAGTAGAGTTAACGGCAAAATATAAGAAATTAATTGGGATCGGACTTCAAATCATTACTGTGTTGACAATGTTAATGTTGGTGACATCGGCCTTGATAAGAAGTTTGAAGTAATACTGCAGCCGCTAACGGTATGTTTCTGCCATGGTGCCGTGACGGGTTGGTTTTAAGTTTTATCTTCGTTCCACGTTTTTTGTTTCCTCGTGAATTTTTGATGAAACTATTTTTTTGATCATCCAATGTGTTGGAAGTATCAAACCGTTTCAATAAAAAAAGGTCTACTTGCCTTGGCAGTTTCGATGCGTTGGCAAAGTAGACCTGGATGTTAAACAGCGCAAAAACTGTTAGTTGGAACCGTAGGTAAACGGAATAGGTGAAATGGTTTTAAACTCGCGGCTGGTGGGTCCAAAGACAGACTTTACATATTTCTTCGCAATGTACGCGCTGGGTACCATTCCGATGTTCTCTTCGTACAATAGTTTATCGCGTGCAATAATAGCGGTAATAAACGTAGCACGGGTGGACTTGGCGAGTAAATTGCGAGTTTCAATTTCATTTACCACCGCACGGAGACTTTCAATTTGCAATTCCAATTCGTTGGGCAAATAATTGGCTTCGGCTTCCACCAGCGCTACCAGGTTTTTAAAGTTAACTACCTTACGATTGTAACTACGCTGCGCTTTTGCGTTCCTTTTCTCTACCTCTTTATCGACCGATTCATTTTCATCCATCACTTTGGTTCCTTCCTCTTCTGGAAGTGGCTTGGCACGTACCCCTCTGAATTTTCGAACGCTCGCTGCTATTTTAGTAATTGCCTCCGGTAGTATATCCAAAGAGGCTACGGCATTGTTGATGCGAGTAACTAGTTTATCGAGCTCGCCAAAGGCACGGCTGCGCATGGTGATTGCAGTAGACATTTTGCTGTGGGCTACCTTTACCTCTTCCAGTCTAGCCTTTCCTTGATCAATCATGGCTTGCATGTTCTCAAGCTTGATTGCGGCTTTTGCTGGGTTGAACTTTTTACCAAATTTAGAACACCACATGTAGAGTTCTTCAAATTTGATAACGTTAATTGCGTGACCTGTTTCATGTTTTTTTTCCATAGTTTTTATTTTTTTATTGTATGAAAACCACAGACATAATTCATGCCAAAGTCAAAAACCTTTAAAGAAGCGAAATTTGCCACTTTTTGAAATGCCTAGTAATATCAATTAACGATATGTAAACAATTGACTCTTTTTATATAACGAAAAAACGTGGTTTAGAGAGCCCTAATTGATCTAAATGGGTGATAGAAATAGTAGGGTGAGATTGAGTGATGTTTTGTTTGAACTCTAAAAAGTTATTCGTTTTTTGTGAAGTGATGGCGATTTAAATGAACTAGTTTACGCGGCTTCTAAGCCTGATAGGAAGGGTTAGATGAGTGGAGTTGGGTAAAACAATGATAAAAAAGGAATATATTGGTTTGAAAAGTAGTAATTGCTTAGTCACCGATATATGGGAAATAGGCGCAAGTTTTAGTAAAACATGGGGATATTCTGATGTTGCCAGCAATGGGGCGTGCTCCGTGGAAAGAGAAAATGTAAATTGAAAAATGAGATTTAAAGAATATCGACAACTCCCAAAAAACCTATTCGGAATTCTGTATTGGAATATATTTTCATGCTTCGTTCCGATTTTTATCGTTCTTGGACTACTCTCATTGTTTGGAATAAAACCAATAGAGTTTGACAGCAAACCGACTTATGGTATTGTCGGACTCTTGACAGCACTAATTATGGGACCGTTTATGAGCCTCGTGACAGCTTTTGCTGTTTGGATTCTTTTGACAGTCGGAAATCTAGTGCTGAGACTTTTTATTAAAAAGAAACTTGACGACAACGGGACAATTAAAAACAGTTGACAAAGGAGAACGAAGCCCCACTGCTGGCAACAAAATGTTTATTACATGCTGGGGCGAGCAGCTGATTCAAAGCTTTATTTTCTTAATTTCGTTTTGTGCCGGGGACAAGGCGCGGTTTTTATTCCCAGCACGCAATAAACACAGACGTTGTGGCAATAAGTGGTGACGATAGACTACGATGACAAAAATATATTGGACGACAATTTTGACGTTTGTGGCAATCACGACTTTCGGACAGGCACGAACAATCAAAGGAATCACACTTGACAAAGGTGGCGACCCAATTTTGGGTTGCAACGTAATGATAAAAGGAACAACCAATGGGACTGTGACTGACAAATGTGGGGAATTTGAATTGACGACAGACCAGAAAGATGTGACGATTGTCTTTAGTTGTATGACAAGTGATTTAAGAGCATTCGAGACAATTGTAAAGACTTCCGACTTCAATGACGGGGATAAGGTTGTGTTTCATCTTCGCGGACATTGGAAAATGAAAAACAAGGACTGCAAAGTGCCGGTTGACAAGCGACTGAAAAAATATAAGATTGAGTAAGCTTACTGCACTCAACAGCATGTTTCTGCAATGGTGCCGTGACGAGTTAATTTAAAGTTTTATCTTCGTTCAACGCTTTCGTTTCGTGGGACAGGACGCGGCTTCGAAAAGGCACCACTGCAGAAACACAAACGTTGATGGCAATGGACGGCTTCGCACAAAGACTCATATACCTTACTTTTGTTGGACTGATTGTTTTTTAACACAAAATATCAATGAACAGAAACATAATTATTGCTATTGCCGGATTGCTTTATGCAACATGGGGGTTAATTGGCTTTTTAAGTTGGCCACCTTATTGGTTTTCAGACTTACTATATCCAACCGGCATAGAGCTAAACTTCATAATAGGACTAATAGTTTATAAACCGATAGATATTTTTTTTCCTTTTCCTGAACATGGCTTAGAATTGGTAGTGGCGATTTTGCTTTTAGTCGAATCAACTCGATTTCTGTTGCGTGGTAAGGGCTTAACCATGATTTCTTTTCTATTTTGTGTTATATACGTTGGTAAAATAGGACTACTATTAAGAACAATATTTGCACTATTATTTAAAATGAACTACGGAGAAAGTCCAGTAATAACAATCGTATCAGGCGGTATTGCTTTCTACATTTTTATGCTAAGTTTTAACCAATTAACTAGGAATAACTATATAACCAAGGAAAATAGTGCGGCTAAAAAGACTAGGCGATTTTTAGGATTCTTTGTGGACATATCGATAATTGTTTTTATTCTAAGCCCGATTGACTTGAGCCAACAATTTGTATCTCGATTGATACTAATTGTTTTCTTTTTTTTGTATTACTATTTCATGGAATACTATCTTAAAATTACTCCTGGAAAATTACTATTGAGAACTAGAGTGGTCTCTGAAGACCATACTGAACTGACCGAGGTAGTAATTTTCAAAAGGACACTTTTGAGATTAGTTCCATTTGAGTCACTTTCTTTCCTCGGAAAAAAGGGATTTCACGACAAATTTTCAAAAACGAAAGTAGTTAACATTACCCAAAACGTTTGAATTAAATCAATGTAGCTTGACTAATGAGTATCCACTGCCGCCAACAAAATGTTTGCGCAATGGTGGGGTGACGTGTAAGCTATAAGTTTTATCTTGCCAATTGGTGGACTACTTCGTATGCTTGGGCTTTTTACGAGGATTGTTTCAATCCCGTTGATAATAAATATGATGGTTGTAACTTTTTATTTGGGAGAAGGCAAAATTCTAACGGCTGACCAACATCCCTTTCTATTTATTCTTTTGTTTCTAATTTTCCTGTCAGTTGGACGTGGCAAATGGCGTTTAGACTATTTAATGTATAACAGAGCAAAACAAAAATGATCCAATCAGTTTCATTCATCCTTCTTATTTTACTATTACCTTTTCAAGTTTCAATCGCGCAAAAGATTATCTCTGAAGAGTACCCAAAGGCTGTAAAAAAGCAAACGATACCTTGGACAACTGACTGGAGTACAGATGATAAACAAATTGCTACTGGTGGTGACGATAGTTTACTGAGGATTTATAACAGTAAAAATATAGCGCTTGTAAAGACCTATGCTATCAAAAGTATGATCAGACAGGTTAAATGGCATCCCAAGAAATTAAATATCATTGCTGTTGCCACCAACGATGACCAATCGATTATCCTCAATACCGTAACAGGTGACACGATACTCTTAAAAGGTATAACATATGGGGCGAGAGCAATAGGTTGGAATTATAATGGTGAACTTCTTGCAACTGCTGACAATGTAGGATTGGTAAAAATTTGGAATTTAAAAGGGAGTTTACTCAAAACTATTAAGAAAGAAGACAGCAATAGTTATTTTTCATTAGACTGGCATCCTACTAAAAACATTCTAGCAGTTAGTGGAGATAATGTAAGGCTTATTGACACATCCGGTGTTACGTTAACGACCATTAAACATAGAAAAGAGAACACAGGAATACTAGCAATTCGCTGGCATCCTTCAGGCGAGTTTTTTGCAACGGGTGATTATGGCCAGGATAATGAAGGCATTAAATCCATCATTCAGTTTTGGAAGGCAGACGGAACTCTGATTAAGACACTGCAAGGAAGTAACGCAGAATATCGAAATATTCAATGGAACAAAGAAGGAAGCCGTTTGGCTTCTGCAAGCGATGCTCTGCGCATTTGGGATAAAAATGGACAACTATTATATACGGGCAAATCGGAGGATTTACTTTGGGGGATTGACTGGAATAGTAAATCCAAACAGATAGTTACGACAAGCATTGAAGGGCACGTAAAGCTTTGGACAGAGCGAGCGAAATTAGTTAAAGAAACAGCAGACTAGAAATATTTAAAAAAGGAGTCGAAGGTTGGTACGAACGCACAACGGTGTGCTTATGCCACTGCGGGTGACGTGTTACTTTGAAGTTTAGTTTTTATCTTTCGTTTTGGCACGTGATACGAGACGCAGCTTCGAAAGCCGCTGCCGTTATAAACACGAATTGCTGGTGGTAATTTTTGAGGACATCCTATGCGACAAATAATCCAATCAATATTCTTTCACTTACTAATAATCACTGCCTTTGGACAGGGGCCTTCAAAAGCGGACATAAAATATAAGCCTAAAGATCTCAATGATGCAATTCTGCAACTTGAAAAAATACATGACGATACAACAAAGCAAAAAATTCTTGCAATGACAGAGCGAGAGTTCATTGCCAATTCTCACTTTGGACTGGGGATGTGGATGAGAAACAATTGGGGACTCTGGAAGGGTGGAGTCTTAGCAAAACATTTTAATTCAATGGGCATTTATCACCCAGACGATATGTCGGGTATCATCCTGACTTCATATTACCGACACTTGAATGGGCACGACCGAGAGTTAGAAAAGCAAGTAAAATACTATCAAGACTATTGGAAAGCTTCGAATGAACATTCTAATAGACTTAAAACAGACACTTCCTATCAAAAAGAAATCCGTCATAGACAAGACTCTTTTAAAACAGCTTTCTTTAACGAGAAAAAACTCAAGTGGTCATCCGGTAAAAAGGTAAGTGGATATATAGACAAACGATGTGACTTTATTAAAGATTTTCTGTTGCGGACGAAAGTAGAAGGGAATATCATCGAATGGCGTGACGAGAAATTAATCATCAAGGTGACAAAGTACTATGACGAAAGACTAAAGAAGAGATTGGTTAAGTGTTATAAAATCACTGACGACATTCTTATTGTTCCAGACCATGAATTATTTAGACTTGAGGAATAAAAAACTACTGCGCAAATTGCGTCCTACGTATAGAGGTAAATACCTTGCGAAACAAAATTTCTGTTGAAAGCAAGAGATAAATAATTTACCGTCTTCGCACGTATTTTGGTTGGGTCAATTAAACTTAGTTGTACGTTTTCATATGAGGAGGCAAGTAGATTGGAACGGTGCGTCATTGCAGTTTGTAGTTCTTTATTTATCTTTATTGCGTTGGGCAGGGTGTAGGTTTTTAATTGCCCGCGAGCGTTAAGAGGAAAATTGTGTGTCATGCGTATGATGAAAATACGTATTTCAAAAGAAATATACTTGACAATTGGGACAGCGATCATCATTGTTACAATTGAGTATAATAGTTCAATTAACATTGGCATCAAAAGAGGACTAAGAAACTATTATAATAGCAATTCAAGTATTTTAGACTTGTAACTTAAAAATTTTACTCTCATAAAAATATGTTGTTGAAAAAGGCACAACTCAATGATTTGCCAACTCTGCAAAAAGTTTGCATTGAAGCATACTCACTCAACTTCCATCATCATTGGAATCCAGGCGGGTTGGATTGGTACTTGAAGAGAGAATTTGGTGATGAGTGTTTAACCGATGACTTGACCAACGCAACAATTGAATATTATTTTATTCTCGAAAACGAGATACCGGTTGGGTTTGTCAAGCTACACGATGTACCATATCATGAGCACAATCAGCACGATGTCATTGAATTGGAAAAGATTTACATCTACCCGACCAAAAAGGGCAATGGAATAGGAGGACGTGCATTAGCGGATGTAATTGCGTTGTCAAAAGGTCGAGGGAAAAAGGTCCTGTTTTTAGGTGTGATTGATACAAATCACCCGGCTATTGCCTTCTATAAAAACCTTGGCTTCCAGTTTCATAGCAAGACTCGATTAGATATTCCATTTTTCAAAGAAGAGTTAAAAGGTATGAATAGGATGAGATTAATGCTCGTTTAAAAATACGGATTGGACTTCGTTGACAGTGGGCAATGGCCCAACCGCCAACAAAAGCTTATTGCAAGCGGGCGGGACTGTGCGTCATTGAAGTTTGTAGTTCTTTAATTAACTTTATTGCGTTGGCGAGGGAGCAGGTTTTTAATTGCGCGCGAACCACAAGCTAAACGTTGTGGATAATTTTTGACAGAGTTTACTAGTAAATTCAAAAATATGGCTTTAAGAGTATTTGTTGCAGGCGGGACTGGTTGGGCAGGTTCAGAACTTAGCAAAGGAATTGCAAAGACTAAAGGAATGGAACTTGTTGGAGCCCTTTCAAGAAAACATTCAGGAAAGAATCTTGCAGATATATTAAAATTAGATTCTGGAACAATCCCAATTTATTCTGACATAGAAACTGCTTTAATGAAAACAGATTTTGACGTGTTAGTTGAATATACTAAACCCGACATAGCAAAAACAAATGTAATTGCCTCTTTGAACAAGGGAAAGAATGTCGTAATAGGTACTTCTGGGTTGACAGATTCCGACTACAGCGAAATCGAAAAGGTAGCTATTGACAACAACTCATCAGTTCTTGCCGTTGGAAACTTCGCAATTACGGTAGTTCTACTGCAAATGTTTTCAGAAATAGCAGCGAAATTTATTCCTAATTTCGAAATCATTGACTATGCTCATGAAAAAAAGGTTGACTCACCAAGTGGGACAGCCCGAGAATTGGCTCACCGACTTTCAAAAGTACAAGAGTCAAAAATTTACGTTTCCGAAAAAGATTTCGTTGGCCAGAAAGAAAGTCGCGGAACTAGACTAGAAGGAGTGCAAGTTCATTCTATCCGACTACCCGGACATGTCATTTCTGTGGAATCAATTTTCGGACTTAAAGACGAGAAACTAACTTTAAGACACGACTCTGGTTCGAGTGCCGAGCCGTATGTGAACGGTGGACTACTTGCAATTCAAAAAGTAGGGACATTCAAGGGACTAAAGAGAGGGCTTGACAGCGTAATGGAATTTTAGAAAAACTGCACACAATAATGTTTTTTGCGTCAAGCGAGGTTACCGCTTCATCTAACGTTTCCTATCATTAATGCTTTCGGTGTCGAGGACAGCACGTGGCTTCGGAAGCGCGCTACTGCAGAAGCACAAACGTTGTGGGTCATTTTTTTTAAAGTATACTGTACCTGATTGATAGATGGAAAAGGGAATTCTGATAGAGACCATAAATAAGAACAATTATAATCTTGACTTTGAAGTAGATGAAGTTGGAATGACTTGGGGAGTAAGCTACGTTAGGTTTGTAATTGGCGACAAACTTAAATTTGAAAGCATTGAGCACTTTTTCTTCAGCACCTTAAAATCTAAGGGTAACATTACAAGTATGCTTGGAGGTGGTAAAACTTGGACAGAAAGAGCTGATTTGACAAGATGGGCAAATGGCTTGACTATTGAGTCCATTGACGATTTAACAGTGATAAAGTTTATTGACTCTTCCATCAGAGAAATAAATGAGCATGCTACAAACTGGACTGAGGAGACTACAGTTAATACATCGACACTTAATCTACCTAAAACGTTTGACCAATGTTGGTTTCTGAGAGAGACTGTTGACACTAGACATTACATAAACACAACTCAAATTTACTTGGCGGTATCAGCAGACAAATATTTATATATAGAAGGACATTGGGAGTCCTAAAAAACGAACGCATAACAACAGCTATAATACATATGCTTTATTGTAGGTTCTTAACGTGCGTGCTACTAAATTTCGCCAGCAACGTGGTACAAAGAGATGTAGGTATTTACACGCATACGTCTTATAGCTAGGCGTTGGCTGCAATACTATGAGACTCATCATAATTATAATTGTTGGACTGACCTTTTGGACATGCAAGTCCAACAATGACGACTTTGACCCGTTCGACAATGAATTTTTATTCCACGACAAAATCGACATCGCGGACTATGATTCAATATTTATTGATGGAGGTTATTGGGCACTCCAAAAATCTAAAAGCGGACTTGAATCATTTTACATACTCCAGCAACCATCCTATTTCTTCATGAAAGACAAAATTGTTGGAAAAGGATTTAGGTTAGTAGTAGATAGCATCGAAACGACAGATTGCAACTCCAAATTCTATGATAGCTATGACGATGCTAACGATATGTTAAAGAAACTATGCGACCGAAACCCTATCGACTTCGAAAAAGTAAAAGCCAGGCTTTTGAGACTTGGAGTCATAGACATTAAGATGCTCTCCGACTCTATTGTTCCTTTTAAACTAGAAATAACCAATCTCGAACGTAAGACCTTTAAAGCTCGACTTGAGGCTGACTGTAATTTTGAGGGACATGTAATACGACATATTGACTTCACAAATTTAAAGGACGACTTACCTGACAAATAGTACTGCCGCCAACAAAATGTCCTATGTATATAGGTAGATACCTAGAGAAACAAAATTTCTTTTGAAAGCAAGAGGTAAATGATTTTTACCTCCCGCCTTCGCGAGTATCTTGGTTTGGTCAACTAACTTTACTTTTATACTTAGTGAATCCTGCCTACTTCCAAAATCCAAACCCATACGACTGATACAAAGCTTTTGGGTGATACACGTTTCCGGCTTTCATTACCAATTCTACTTTGCGGATGTCGCTGATGTTTTTCAACGGATCGCCATCAATCAAAATCAGATTAGCTCGCTTGCCTGCCTCCACCGATCCCAATTCTTTTTCTTTACCCGCTACTTGGGCGGAAACCAATGTGGCCGATTGTAAGACGTGTGCATTCGGAACGCCTGCCTTCGCATACAACTCCAATTCGCGATGCAATGCAAAGCCGGGAAAGTCATCGGTGCCGGGCACAAACGTAATCTTATTGTCATACAACAATTTCAACATCTTCAACATGTTATCGTACGATTGGCGATAGATGGATTCTTTGCCTTTGCGGGTGGGCAAACCGCCTGTGTACAAACTTCGCTTGAACTCGGCCGGAAACTGATTGACGATGGATTCATATCCATTGGCCAATTTGCCTTCGTCATTGACAAACATGTTTTCGAAAATTGCCATGGTAGGATCGACTACAATGTTCTTGGACTTCAGTAATTGGATAAACTGCTTGGCACTGGCCGATTTCAAATCAATATCTTTCGCACGCTCTCCTACTTTTATAAACCGACCCATCGAGCGGGTATCGAGTGTATCACCTAAAAAATTCAACATCATCATGTTCATGTGAATGATCTGATCGTAGCCGTCATTCACCGCGCGGGTGGCTGTCATAAAGGAAGGAATGTGTCCGCACACTTTCATACCACGTGCATGAATGCGTGCCGCCAAAGGTTTCACCCAATCCACCGGAATGGAGCTATACAATTTTACTTGCTGATATCCACGGTCTGCATAAAAGTCCACCGCCTCTAATCCCTCCTCGAGAGTCTTCACAATTTTTCCGGTAGGTCCGGCAAACGGTCCGGCAAAGTCAATGAAGCCAGAGAGAATCGAAATCTCAGGCCCCAACAACTCACCTTTATCAATTTGCTTTTTCGTGTCGGGCAAATCCAACGAGTTGCCCAAATCTTTGATGTTGGTAACGCCTCCGGCTAAATGATACAATCCTTGCTCCGGACTGTAATGCGCATGGTTGTCCCACAAACCGGGCATCAACACTTTGCCGGTGCCATCAATCACTTTGTAATTGCTTTCTACTTTAACTTTCGAAGTTTTACCCACTTCTCGTATCAATCCTTTTTCAACAACTACTGTTTGGCCTTTCATGTATTTCCCCGTAAGGGAATTAAACACAGTTACATTTTTAAAAGCCACCGGCTTATCGCTCACTTCCACTAACTGGTCTGCTTGCAATTCAAAATAATCGTGCTCGGCTCGCTTCTGTGCTTCATACAGTTCTGTTACGGTGTTCTCATATCCTTTTTGCACCACTCCTCCCCAACCGCTCACAGACGCAAAGAATTTTTTCTTCGGTGTAAACCACGCGTGTGAAGGCGGTCCACCTGCTCCTACGAATGAATACAATTCCAACTCTTCGCTGAATCCATTGATGGTGGCGGTATGATTTTTAATATGCTTGACTTGCAAAAAACCGGAAGGCAACGTTTCGATCTGATGATTTTTTTGTTGCAGCGCGGCTTGGAGCATCCACTCGATTTCTGCCGGAGTGGAGTTGATGGGCGAGTAAAGGGATGGTGCGGTAATCTGTTTCGTATCATTTTCCGTAGCACTTTTCCAACGCGCCTCTCCATTAGTCACTTCATACAATTCATGAACAGGTGCTTTGTAATAATCAAAGCCGGTTACTAACCGATAAATCGGAATGCCTTTGTCATCGGTTTTTAAATTGACGGTTAGTCCCGGACCGCGCCCCCGATCATTGAATTCATAGAAGAGTGTGTAGGAGTTGGGTGCGCTTTGTATGATCCACTGTTGGCCGCTGGTTTTGCCGGCAGAAAGTACAGAATAGCGGATGGTGTCTTGCGCACATAGCGTTATCGAAACACTGAATAGTGCGAGTGCTAAGAATTTCTTCATAGGTATTTATTTTATGTTTATTGGCCACCAAGGCTCAAAGACACGAAGGAAAAATCAACGATTACAAGTTGATTGTATTTACATTTTCACCACGGTGAACTCCACTCTGCGATTGTTGGCGCGCCCTTCTTCCGTTTCATTGCTGTCAATCGGCTTCGATTCGCCATAGCCATGGGCCTGCAAGCGAGACGCATCAATACCCTGACTGGCCAGATAATCGACCACGGATTGCGAGCGACCTTGTGAGAGGTTCTCATTGTAGGTGTCTGACCCTTTACTATCCGTATGTCCGGCAATTTCAATGGATACTTTCGGATTCTGTTTTAAGAAATCCACCACTTTGTTTAACTCCACAAATGATTCAGGCTTAAGAGTGGTTTTATCAAAATCGAAATAGATATTTTTCAACCGAACTGTAATGCCCACTTCGATGGGTGTGAGAAAAATGTTTTTTACCAGCGGAGTGATGTCCGGGTTTTCTGCCTGCACACTGTCGGTGGCATTAAGGTATCCTTCGGCAGAAACGGAATACACATACCAACCCAGGCCGGGTATGTCTTGTGCATATTTACCATCCGCACTGTTTAGTTTGTATTCGATGGTGCGATCGGATTTTGAAACGATGTTGATGCGCGCATTCGCTACCGGAATGTTTGTTTTCTTATCCACCACATCGCCTGCCAGTGACAGTTGCTTGGCAATCGGCATCAATCCGATATCGATGTGCAACGTAGTGTCGCGCACTAATTTGGCGGGCACTTTATAATCTTGTACAAAAGGTAAAAATCCATTGGAGGCTGCGGTAATGGTGTAACCAGGAACTTCAGGAATACGCGTTTCAAATTTTCCGGTAGCAGACGACTTTATATTGACCGGCTTCTGATCTTTCATTTTCACTTCCAATGCAGCCACCACGGGCTGTTGTGTCTTTTGGTTGAATACATTTCCTACCAAGGTGATTTTAATATTTCTTGGTTTAAGAATGAGCAAATCAAAATTTCCTCCATCCGTTACGTTACCGGCCCGTGCTGTAAAAATATTGCCATGCACATCAATGGAAAAGTACGCATCTTCGGAAGATGTGTTGATGGCGTGGCCAAGATTCACCGGCTCCGACCAATTGACCCAACTCTCATCGAGACGGGTGGTTTTGTAGATGTCGCTACCCCCTACCCGTTCTTTCACAAAACGATTGCTGGCAAAATAGAGCGTCTTTTGATCGGGTGCGAGAAACGGTGCGTAATCATCGGCAATGGAGCTGATCTTTAACTTGACTGGTTTTGAATAATGACCATCGGGTTGTTTGGTGGACAAATACAAATCGCTGAATTTATCTTTTTCCTTTTCTGAAAAGTACATGATGATTTGTTTGCCATCGGATGAGATGGTGGCCCCGTTGAACACGCCTTTGTCCATCTTCTCAAAATCCGTTACCATCAATTCTGTAAAGCTCCCACCGGGGCTTACCATCGAAAACCCTTTTGAATTTTTAGAGCGGCCTCCGCGAATAAAAATAGATCCATCCGGTAAAAAACTAAAAACCTGATTGAAGCGATTTTGGTTGAGCGGTGAACCGGCATGCGTTGCCTTCGTCCACTGCCCTTTGTCATCCAAAGTAGAAATCCAAATATCCTGACTGCCCTCTTTGCCATAGGTATTTTCCGGATGGTTGGCTACGAAATAATACAAGCTCTTCCCATCGGGCGAAATAACCGGAGAAACCTCGTTGTAACGTGTATTTACATTATCGTTCATTTTCACCAACTCGTAGCGGGGGCTGATTTCCTGCCCGCAAACGAAGGATGCCATCAGAACAAGGATTACCACGAATGGAACTTTCATGAAATGGGGATTTAGCGTGAAAGACCGATAATTAGAAAGTGATGGAGAAAAAGCCGCGATGGCTCAATCCAATCATGACAAGTATGAGCAACAAAGCAATGGCATTTAGTGAAAACATGCGCTTGTGTTTGAAGGCGCCTTCCTTCAATTTTTTGGAAGAAATGCGGGCAATGGTAATGAGCGCAATGGCGAGAATCATTCCCGTGTTGTGCTCAACCAGCCAATAACGTGCTACGCGGTCGCCCATGGCAGCACCGCTGAAAATAATCAAAGGGCTGATAAAAAACAGGAACAGACCTAATAGCAATTGGGTGTGTGCCAGAATAAAAAGCCCCAGGCTCAATTTATCATCCAGTTTGCCGTATGAAGAGCGATTCATCCAACCCAAGAAAGACCGAATTATCACAATGATTAGAACAATTAAGAGGAAGTAACGGACTACGGAGTGGGTAGCAAGTAAAATGCTATGCATATCAATTATGGTTTTGGTTTATAACTGGAAAATTACACTAAGAATAGCAATTTTCCGCTTTGCACTCGGATTTGTTTGAAATAGAGAGCCAGTGGTTATCTTGCAGGCTTAAATCCTTTCAAAAGCCATGTCAATCCGATCCATCCTTTGCGCGTTGATCTTGTTTGCGGCTGCACCTTCGTATGCACAAATTGATACCATCAAAGTGGGGGCGTATGTACTGAGTGTCCATGACATTAACTTTCACGACAAAGAATACACCGCTCGATTCTGGCTTTGGTTTATCTACAACAATCCGAAATACGATTTCGCCACGCAACTGGACATGCCCACTGCCAAGGGATACGAACAATCGCCACCGATTGCCGACAGTATTGACGGGAAAGCCTGGGTGATGATGAAGATGAAAGCTACCATGAAGGAAAAATGGAATGTGCAGGATTTTCCTTTTGACCAGCAACATTTAAGCATGCAAATTGAAAATACGCAATACGATCTTACCAGTATGGTGTTTAAGGCCGATGAAGCCGGAAGCAGGTTTAGCCCTACCGAAGCAATTGACGGTTGGGATATCCGCAACTTCAAAGTATCCGTAGGAACAAATGATTATCAGACTGGCTTTGGCGACTCGCGCCCCGGCCGCAATCCACAAACGTTCTCCTCTTTTTTAATTGAGATGGATTTACAACGCGATGCGTTGGGATTGTTTATGAAAATATTTTTGGGCATGTACATCGCCTTTCTGATTGCCATGATCAGTTTTGCGCCTAAGCCTTGGGAACATGATCCTCGCTTTGGATTGCCGGTGGGTGGTTTGTTTGCCGCAGTCGGTAATAAATACATTATCGATTCTTTACTTCCCGAATCATCTACGTTTACGCTGGTAGATACCCTTCACACACTTACCTTCTTTGCCATCTTCAGCATCTTATTAGTATCGGCAATTTGCCTGCGCTTGTACGATGCCGGTAAAAAAGAAAAATGCATGCGCGTAAATAGAATCGGATCGCGGACGATCCTGTTCTTGTATGTAATGGCTAACTTAATTTTTGTTGGATCGGCTGTTTTTAATTAATGATAGAATGAAGAAAATTCTTGCTGAACTGCTCACCATTGGAGATGAAATTCTGTACGGACAAATTGTGGATACTAACTCACAGTGGATGAGCGTGGAACTCGACAAAGTGGGTATTAAAGTCATTCGTAAAACTACGGTAGGCGATCAGGAAGATGAAATTCTCACCGCTTTCGCGGAAGCGGAAAAGCGTGCCGACATCGTGTTGATTACCGGAGGCCTCGGCCCCACCAGCGATGATTTGACTAAGCCTTTACTCGCCAAATACTTTAACTGCGAATTGAAAATACACGAAGAAGCTTTGGCTGAAGTAACGGCTTTCTTCAAAAGCCGTGGCCGCGAAATGACCGAGTTGAATAAACAACAAGCTGCACTTCCGGTATGTTGTACCAAAATCACCAACCCGATAGGCACCGCACCGGGCATGTGGTTCGAAAAAAATGGCAAAGTGTTTATGTCTATGCCAGGCGTGCCCCACGAAATGAAGAAAATGATGACCGAGCGCGTCATTCCGAAACTAAAAGAAACATTTCAAACTCCGCACATTTATCACAAAGTGATTCGTACCATTGGCATTGGCGAATCTTTTCTGGCCGATAAAATTGCCACGTGGGAGAAGTCGTTGCCGCCTCATATCAAGTTAGCGTATTTGCCCAGCTTGGGCGAAGTGAAACTTCGGTTGACAGGTTTTAGTTCTTCTTCTGCATCATTGGAGGCAGAGATTGATGAACTGGTTGAGAAGTTAAAACCGTTGGCCGGAGATTACATCTACGGCTATGGCGATGAACCTATCGAAGTAGCCATCGGTAAAATGTTGCGCGAGCGAAAACTCACCATTTCGATGGCCGAAAGTTGCACCGGAGGATACCTGACTCATTTGATTACTTCGGTGGCAGGTTGCTCGGATTACTTTTTGGGAAGCATGGTACCCTATGCCTATGAAGTTAAAATGCGTCAGTTGGGCGTAAAGCCGGAAATTTTGGAAAAACATGGTGCCGTGAGTGAACCCACCATTATTGAAATGGCCAATATTGTACGTGCTAAATTCAACACCGACATTGGTGTAGCTACCAGTGGTATTGCAGGGCCCGGAGGGGCTACACCAGAGAAACCCGTGGGGATGGTGTGGATTGCGTATTCAGATAAACACCAAACCGTCACTAAAAAATTGCAGCTTTCGCAAGATCGGATGCTTAACATTCGGATGGCGTCAATGGCTGTGCTAAATTTGATACGCTTGAGTTTACCAAAATGAATTGTTGCCACACGGTGGCCCAGTGAGTTAAAAAAGGCGCATTAAAAAAAGGTGAAATGAGCGATTACGAGAAAAGAAATTTCGTGCTGCAGCGTAAACTCAAAATCAAATTCTGATTGATTTCAATCGTTAGCATCGGTCTGTAAAAGTAGTAACTTTGGAACTTTAAACTATCTCCGAATATGGCACAAGTAGAACTGATCATGCCCAAA
>JAJTHV010000312.1 GCA_021300095.1 Flammeovirgaceae bacterium
GATAGCCTTACCTACTTCAACCGCATCTTTATTAAAAAGAAAAAGATGACACCGAGAAAGTTTAGGGAGGAGATAAGGGCGAGAAAATAAAGAGTATGCGGAAATACGATCAATAGTAAAAACAAAAAAGCCTCAAAACTTTCATTTTGAGGCTTTTTCTGTGATCCCGCTGGGATTCGAACCCAGGACCCTTACATTAAAAGTGTAATGCTCTACCGACTGAGCTACGAGATCCTACTCCGCTAAAGCTTCGTAGGACTAGTCCATTAGAAGATTTAACCTTACAGTTGCCCGTTTAAAAGGCATTTCCGAAATTGAGGACGCAAAGGTAATCGAATAAGAAAATAATGCAAACCCAGATTTTAAAAATTCTTGTACTTATTCTTATCCCCTTGGCTATGAGGGGACAAAATAACGCCATTCTACAAAAGGCCGACTCCCTTTTTAGCGCTAAACAGTACACGCAGTCCTTCCGCCTCTACGATTCGTTGCTGCGCGACAAAAAATATTCACCGGCCATGCTACTCAAAATGGCCTATATTAAAGAAGGTCTCGATCAACCCAGCGCACTCTATTATCTTAATCTTTACCATCAGGCTACCGATGATGAACAAGCGCTGGCCAAAATGGAAGAACTGGCCGACAAATACCATCTTGAAGGCTATAAACCTACCGCTCAATCGCAATTGTATGGGTGGATCACTAAAAATGCTGATTTAATTAAGTGGGTGATTGCCACCGTTTTATTTTTCTTTTTTGCCTTACTGGTGTTTCAGAAAAAACGACATGAGTCCGTAGTACTACCTGCGTTTTTTCTCGTGATTACAGCAATCGGCTTAGCTTGGTTTATCAATTTGGGTGAACCCAAATCGCAAATTATGGTAGCGCACTCGGGTGTTTATCTGATGAGCGGACCTTCTGCAGGCGCTTCAGTAGTGGATATTCTCGAAGAAGGTCACCGCCTAACCGTAAGCGGGGAGAAAGACGTGTGGTTGCGTGTAACGTGGCGCGAAAAGGAAGCCTTTGTCAAAAAAAGCAATACCATTACGGCAGTTTTGTAGAATCGCTAATAGTAGACTGTCAGCGAGCTTTTGTATTCTTTGTTGGTGTACTTCAACCGATAAAAATATACTCCTGCTGCCAGTCCTTTCGCATCCCAAATAAAGTTTCGATCCTTACTTTCAAAAACCAGATCGCCCCAGCGGTTAATCACTTGAATGGATTCAAACTGATCGACACAATTATCTTTTGGCAACAGATCAATTACTTCACCGGAAGAGTCAATTCCTTCCAATAAGAAATATTTATTGAACTTATCATCCAGATTGGGAGTAAAAATATTCGGCATATCAAACTTCCCAGCGGTGCCTTCGATGTCTTTTACCTTCAAGGTAACAGTAATGGTGTCTGCTTTAGCATTGAGGCAGCGGTCATCGCCTAAGCGAAACTTGAATTCATAGTTGTTTTGATAGAGTCCGTCCTTAAAAATACTGCAATCCGGAGCCCACGTGAATAAAGAAGTGAGCGGAGATTTTCCCTGTTTTCCAACGAATGAATATCCTGCCGGAGGAAGATTGCCGGTGGCGGAAATTAGCGAAAGCGATAAATTATCTTGTCCGCCAATCACATCGCTATCGGTGCCCACCACATTGAATTCAATGGGCTGACCGAGTGTATAATCTAAAGTTGAGTTCGTGATGTTTGTATTTAAGGGATTGAGTGCTACTAATTGTGGCTTCTCATTATCCGGCAGTGAAGTTTTACATCTACGGTAACTGTATCAGCTTTGTAGAAGCGGCACTTGTTGGCATTATCGACTACGATAAATTGAAAAGTATAGGTGTCTTTCTTTTTCAAATCCATTTTATTGCAACCAATATTCCAAAGGAAATCGGATGCAACTGTTCCATTCGCGGTAACGCCAGGAAACGACACATTGTAATCAGCTAAATTGAAACCAATGCCTTTGACGCTCAGAATCAATTGATCATTATCGATTACATCTTTTCCTGTCACTTTAAATTGTACCGTTTCTAAAATTTTTCGCTGCACCGTTACTCGTGTTTCTTGCGGATCGCTAGTCAAATCGGTATCGATAGTCGGGCCGGCATTGCCGGGAAGTCTGATACTCAGTTTGTAAACAGCCGTATCGGGTATTCCAAACCCACAGAGGTCTTTATCATCTACCAGAATTTTAATTGTGAAGGCCGTTCGCTTGGTGAAGTCATAAATATTGCATCGTGGATCCCATGTGATCTGTCCGTTTACCAATCCTTTTTGTTGTGTAAAATTCAAGGCCATGCCATAGTCTTGCAAGTTGAATCCATCGGTGGTGAATGAAACTACCAGATCGTCCAGGTCAGCATCGGTGGCTTGAAACACCCAAGGTGCCGGAGTGTCGCCCTCCGTAATTTGTGCGATGGTCAGGTCAGGAGTAGTGAACTTTGCTCGGGCATTGGGGGGTGGCTGCGTATTTACTGTAACGCGAAGTGTATCAGTCAACGGTAAGCTACAGGCATCATCAAACGCAATAATACCTACCTGATAGGGTCCGTCAAAGTAAGGGCATTGTGGAAAACAAATTTGAAAATCGGCCGTGCTGCCATTTTGTAGAACTGCCGTTGTAATACCTGGAAGTATTTGATTTAACTTCGAGCTTTTGAAATTCAAACCGACCACGCGAATTCCAATCTTCTCGGTGAAATTTTCATCGGCCTTGGTTGCATCTAAATCGGATACTCTCACCTGTATGCATCGATCGCCATTTGTCACGGTATTGTCGAAGCTGACAGTCATATTATTCAAATTAGTATAAGCGGCATCCGTTAACTTTTTACCTGCAATGACAGGGGGAACAGCCACCGGGCATCGGTCAACTACCAGCATTTGAAAATCACGTCTGCTCTCACCAATTTTTTCTTTGTTCCTAAATTCCTCCACTTTCACAGCAAACACGTACAACCCCTGTGTGCGAGGCGTACAGGTAAGCAATCCATCTGTGCTGATACGCAAGTCGGGTAACCCGTTAATAATATTATTAAGTGAGAAGGGTGGTTTCCAGATTACATCGGGATAAGGCTGTGGCGATACATTTGGAAGAGCGGAACTTGAACTGGTGTTGAGCGGTGTTACTAACGAATAAACAAGTGAGTCCCCATCATCGTCTTCACCCGCAAAATCGGTGTAATAGGGTTTATTCGGGCAAGCATAATCATTCAGTGGCGGAAATAACTTTGGTGATGAATCGATAAAGGGCTCACCATTTTTTACAACAGGTGGAAACTCTAAATAAAAAGTTTGCCCGGCATATCGGGTAGGATCGGTGGTGGTGCCCGTAGGTGGAACGGGGCTGAAAATATTTGAGATATTGTAATTTCGACAGCAACGTTGCCACGAGATGTAGTAGCCGGCCGGATCATTAAAAATAGTTGGTTCTAATTCGATCTCCGCAGAATAGATGAGCTTGTCAGTTACCACCTCGCCATTCGAACAAGTAGGTTGCGTATACGAAACGTTTGATTTAATCAAAAACGGAAGCACTACCGAACGAATGAGCTGATTGTTGGATTTTTGGAATATCCCCACCGTCATTGAGCGGTCCACTAATTCCGGTGGTGCATTAAAAGTGTTGTTATTTACATCGAAATAGTAAATTAAATTAAGCCGATATCTATTTCCACTAATATGCAGTAACTCAAACTCTCCCCCCACAATGTGCGATGCCATCACCGGAAAGGCCACCAATAGTAGTAAAGTAAACAACAGCTTCTTCATAAGGCAAAATCGGATGTGAAAGATACTAAAATACGCACACTACGAAAACCCTCTCATTTCTGTAATTTCGCACGCAATAAAAAACGAGACATGCAGCTAAAAAGAGGCGACAAAATCAATCCGATCACCATCGAAAAAATGGCTGCCGAAGGCAAATGTCTGGCCAAATACAACGGCCTGGTGGTTTTTATCACTGGCGGTGCCCCTGGCGATGTAGTAGAAATCGAACTCACCAAAATAAAAAGCAGCTTCTTAGAAGGCCGCGTCACCTCTATTTTAGAATTGTCACCCATGCGGGCCACGCCTTTTTGTGGGCACTTCGGCACCTGCGGAGGCTGCTCGTGGCAACACATTCAATACGCAGAGCAGTTAATCTATAAACAACAACAAGTAGTCGATAACCTCGAGCGAATAGGCGGCCTCGAACTGCCGCCCATAAAACCAATCATCGGTTCAGCTAAAACACAGTACTATCGCAACAAACTCGATTTTACATTTACCGCCAATCGCTGGCTCACCAAAGAAGAACTCACCACCGCCATCGAACAAAAACGATTCGAAAACGGCCTGGGCTATCATATTCCTAAAATGTACGATCGTGTGTTTGATGTAGCCACCTGCTATCTGCAGCCTGATCCCTCCAACGCCATTCGCCTGCTTGTAAAATCCGTTTCCGAAAAAGAAAACATTCCCTTCTTCAACCTGCGATTGCAAACCGGCTTCGTGCGCACACTCACCATCCGAAATAGCGGAATAGGAGAGGTGATGGTCATTTTACAAGTAGCACAACATCAACTCGAGTGGACGGAAACAATCCTCACCGCCATTGCCGAGCACTTTCCACAAGTCACCTCACTCAACTACATCGTCAACGAAAAGCGCAACGACACCTTTGCCGATCTCGATGTCATCTGCTGGAAAGGAAAACCCTACATCACCGAGCACATGCCCAAGCCCGATGGCTCCGGCACCCTGCAATTTCGTGTAGGCCCCAAGTCATTTTATCAAACCAATTCCGAGCAGGCATTTGAATTGTATAAAGTAGCGTGGCAGATGGCCGACTTGCAAGGTCACGAACTCGTCTACGATTTATATACTGGCACCGGCACCATCGCCAACTTTGTGGCAGGCCGCGCCAAAAAAGTAATCGGTCTTGAATATGTGGAGGCAGCCATTGCCGATGCCAAAGTCAACGCCCAAATCAACCACATCATCAACACCGATTTTTACGCGGGCGACATGAAAGATTTGCTCAACGATTCTTTCCTCGCACAACACGGCCACCCCGATGTAGTCATCACCGATCCGCCCCGCGCGGGCATGCACGAAGATGTGTGCCAGATGCTCCTCAAGGCAGCACCCAGCCGCATTGTATATGTAAGCTGCAACCCCGCCACCCAAGCCCGCGATCTGCAGACACTTTCCGAAAAGTATACCGTCACCGCCATCCAGCCGGTAGATATGTTTCCGCACACGGTGCATGTTGAAAACGTAGTGCGGTTAGACCTCAACGGTTTAGTCTAAAATTTCCTAATTATTTTTAGGGCGTGCCCACGCGAGGCGCGTGGTCGGGCTTCCGTTACAATCTTTTTGCTACACGCATTGTCAATATTTACAAAGGCTGGAGAAGCAAAAAGGATTTCCACTTCAATCCCTCACGCGCGCCAGCACCAAACAACTGCAAATTGAATAATTCACTTTTCAAATTTCATTCAGCATTCCTTTGTGAATTCGTGCCTTTGTGGCGGCTTTTTTCAAGGCTTGATTAATTATTTTATCGCACCATACCTCAGTCAAAATACTAAAAATATTAGTATTATTGCATTGATGAGCGAGCGAACTATCATTCACATGGATTTGGATGCCTTTTTTGTGGCGGTGGAGTGCAAAAAGAAACCCGAGCTGAAAGGCTTACCTCTGATTGTAGGCGGCAGCAGCCGAAGAGGGGTGGTGGCTGCCTGCAGCTACGAGGCACGCAAGTTTGGCGTTCACTCCGCCATGCCCATGTACCTGGCCCTCCAGCTTTGCCCCGATGCGAAAGTGATTTCGGGCGACATGGAAGCCTACAGCCAAAACTCGCACCTCGTCACCGAGATCATTGCCGACCGCGCACCTCTTTTCGAAAAAGCCTCCATCGATGAATTTTATATCGATGCCACCGGCATGGATCGTTTCTTTGGCACCTTCAAGTGGTCTGTAGAGTTGCGAAAAAAAATCATCAAAGAAAGCGGCTTGCCCATCTCCATGGCGCTGTCGGTAAATAAGCTGGTTTCAAAAGTGGCCACGGCCGAGTTCAAACCCAATGCCGAAAAGCAAATCCCGGCAGGCGAAGAAAAAGATTTTCTTGGCCCGCTGTCGATTGAAAAAATTCCGATGGTGGGCAAACAAACCGCTTCCTTTTTATACGACATGGGCGTGCGCACCGTAGCCACGCTGCGCGACATGCCCGTGAAATTTTTGACCAGCGCCTTCGGCAAAAACGGCATCAGCCTGTGGAACAAAGCCCACGGCATAGACGATTCGCCCGTGGTCTCGTACACCGAACAGAAATCCATCTCCACCGAGTCCACCTTCGACACCGACACCATCGATGTGAAAAGATTAAAATCTATTTTGATTGCCATGGTCGAGAAGGTGGCGTTTCAACTGCGCGAACAAAAAAAGCTTACCTCTTGCGTGACCGTCAAAATCCGGTATTCCAATTTTGATACTGAAACCAAGCAGATTCATATTTCCTATACATCTTCCGATCACATCATTTTGCGCGTGGTGCAAGAGCTGTTCGACAAATTGTACAACCGCAGAATGTTGATTCGCCTGGTGGGCGTGCGCCTGAGCAACCTTGTGCACGGCAGCCAACAAATCAGTTTGTTTGACGACACCGAGGAAGATATCAACCTCTACGAGGCCATGGACTTTATCAAACACAAACACGGCACCGATAAATTGATTCGCGCCACCACGCTGGATGTAAACAAGCGTGTGCGCATGGAGATGAACCTGTTCAAAGGCAAAGTGTCAAAAAATTTGCTGGGGTAACATCGTTCCCGTTGAAACCACTTCCCGCCCCCACGGTCTGTGTCCCCACAGACCGAAACAACACTCTCTTCTCCTTCCCCGGTCTGTGTCCGCACAGACCGAAACGCTAACCCAAAATAAAAACAAAACAGATAAATATGGATTTACCTGATAAAGAGATGAAAGACGGCATCCGCAAGTCAAGAATGTTTCTTAATGAAGTGTATTTCTGGACCGACACAATAAAAGACTGGAATAAATTATTGACAGATGATTATTTCAAACGGATAATCATCAATAGTTGGCAAACATTAGTCGAACGAAGGAAAATTATCATATACGGATTTGTGATTATGCCAAACCATATCCACGTGATATGGGAAATGTCTGACATGAATGGAAAAGAAATGCCGCACGCTAGCTTTAACAAATTTACCAGCCATCGTTTTTTAGAGAGTATCCGCAGTCAAAATCTTTTTTCGCTAGCCAATTATGAGGTGATAGACGATGTGGATCGACATCATCGGTTTTGGCAGCGCGATCCATTAGCCGTAAAGATGGACTCACGGGAGAAGGTAGAACAGAAGTTGGAGTATATTCATTTGAATCCATTGCAAGAACATTGGAGTTTAGTGACTAAGCCTGAAGACTATCGATGGTCTTCCGCCCGTTTTTATGAAACAGGCTTTGATGAGTTTAATTTCTTAACGGATTACCGAGTGAGGTTTTGATTTTGATAATGTTGATTTTAGTCTTGTTGTAGACATACCTAGGATTTGTTTAGTTTTTAGTTTGTGTTTGTTTCGGTCTGTGAGGACACAGACCGAGGAGTGGGTGAACAAGCGCGTGCGCATGGAGATGAATCTGTTCAAAGGCAAAATATCAAAGGATTTGCTGGGATGATTCTTCATTAAGATCACTTACGTAAAGTACACATTTACAAAAAATTATTTAACTTGATAGGTAGTGTCGATGCACTTACGTAAAAAGATCCTTTACATGAAAACGGAAAAATCAATTTTGAGTAATTGGCTCATCGCCTGTTTGGCAATCAGTTCTTTCTTTTTATCTCAGTGTAAGCCAACCGAAAAGCACACACCTGCCTCGCTGGTATTAACAAATGGCCGCATCTGGACGGGAATTGATTCGGCCGATTTTGTGGAGGCTGTTGCTATTCGGGATTCTGTAATTGTGGCAACAGGCTCTTCCGAAGAAATGAAATCGTGGATAGACGATCGCACAGAAGTCATTGACTTGCAAGGGAAACTGGCCACGGCTGGATTTAACGATGCACACATTCATTTTTTAGGCGGCTCGCTCGGTCTGACAGAAGTTGAGATGTCGTCTACGAAATCATTGGAAGAGGTGATCAACAGCGTAAAAGATTTTATGGTTAATAATCCAGCCAAAGAATGGATTACCGGCCGCGGGTGGCAGTACACTTTTTTCGAATCCGGTTTACCCGACCACACCACGATGAAAGAACTGCAAATCGATAAACCTGTTTTTATCAAAGCATACGATGGACATAGCGCATGGGCAAATCGAAAAGCACTTCAATTAGCGGGCGTTGACACGAAGACTGTGTTCACCGGATTTGGCGAATTAGTAAAAGATAAAAATGGCGAGCCGACCGGTGCGCTGAAAGAAGATGCGATGCAATTGGTGGGCAAACTGGTGCCAGTAATTACCTACCACGAGCAACTAGATGCTTTGCGCAAGGGCATGAAGTTGGCTGCTTCACTCGGCATCACCAGTATACAAAATGCCAATGGCACCGAATTGGAAATAAATCTCTTTAAAGATCTGATTAAAAATCGGGAGGTAACGGTTCGTTATGCCGCAGCTTTTTCGGTGGACGAAACCATCACTAATGAAAAAATTGCGCGCTACACATTTTTGAAAGACAGCATTGGTGAAGAGAATAATTTTTTACGAGCCGATGCCATCAAGTTTATGATCGATGGCGTGATTGAAGGACACACCGGTGCTATGATTGAACCCTACAGCGATGTAAGCGCGACTGCTCCCGAAGCACATGGACAGTTGAGCATGCCGCTGCCACGTTATCGCGAGTTGGTGAAAATTTTAGATGCAAAAGGCTTTCGGATTTATACGCATGCCATTGGCGATTTAGGCGTGCGTGAATCGCTGAATGCGTACGAACAAGCAGCTCAAGAAAATAAAACCACCAACCGCAGACATCGCATTGAACATATTGAAACGATTTCACCAGACGATTTGCCGCGCTTTCATCAGTTAAGCGTGATGGCCAGTATGGAACCTATTCATGCAGATCCGGGCACGGTGACCGTGTGGGAAAATGCGATCGGCAAAAAAAGATTGCCATATTCATTTGCATGGAATAAGATACTTCAGAATAAAGCGCAACTGGTGTACAGCAGCGATTGGCCTGCCGCGATTAGCATCAACCCCATTCGGGGAATACATGTGGCCATCAACCGAAGAACGCCATCTGGTTTTCCGGAAGGCGGATGGGTGAGCGAACAGCGGATTAAAATTCATCAGGCATTGAAAGCTTACACGTGGGCTGGCGCCTATTCATCGTTCGAAGAAAATAAAAAGGGCTTGGTGAAGCCCGGCTACTTAGCCGATGTGATTGTGTTTTCGCAAGATCTATTTACGATTGATCCTATGAAAATTCATGAGACAACCATTGCGATGACGGTGTTTAATGGGAAGGTGATTTATAAAAAATAGTAAGCACCATTTAAAGCTTTATCGATAATTCTAAATGTCCATCAAGCCCAAGCTCAATTATCTTTTGAAGTGTTGAGATGCGGGCTTCTTTCATGTTATTCTCAATTTTCGAAATATACGATTTCGTAGTTCCAACTTTCTCAGCCAGTTCTTCTTGAGTTAATCCCTTTTCAATTCGTGCTTCATACAGCAGTGCACCAACCTTGAAATCTTCGTATCCAGCATCAAGCTTGTTACGTTTGGCAGTTCCTTTCTTTCCGTAATGTTTGTCCTTGAATTGATCTAGTGTTGAAATATTACTTTTTTTCGATTTCATACTCTTTTTTTATTTTAAGCGCTTTCTCAATTTCTTTTTTCGGTGTCAGTTGTGTTTTCTTCTGAAATCCGTTAGCTAAAACAACCAGTTGACCTCGGTCGAAGAAGCAGAATATTCTAAATATGTCACTTCCTAGCTGAACACGGATTTCATAAAGGCCATCAGTGCCTTCCAGATGTTTCAAGTAGGTCTCCGGAACTCTCTGCAATTCTTCTATTAAGTCAAAAGTCCAGATAATCTTATCCTTTACTTTTTGCTTTTGCTCTAAAAAGAAGTCTTCAAAGTAGTTTTTAAAGAAAATTATCGTTCGATGTTTTTTCCTTTTGTCCACTAGGCAAAGATAAGGAATGTTGTCCGAAAGTGAAACTACAAAAATTTATGGTTTGATTTCACTGAATGGGTATATATTTACACCATATGATTTTCTTCACTCTACAATAGCTATTTGTTTGAACACGCACTTGCTTTGTTGACAAAGGTGTGTTTTGAAACCCTAGCGTGAAGGATTGCAACGGAAATCCCGATGATGAATATCGGGATTAGAGTGGAAAGCCTGACCCGAGTTTGCCTGCTGGAGCGGTAGCGCAGGCAGGCAACGAGGGACACGCCCAAGGAAAAAATTATCTATTGAAACTTCTGCGTTTATCTCGCCAGCACCGGCATATTGGCGGCCAGCACTAACAAGTCGTTGTCTTTTACTTCTTTCTTTTCATCGGCTACGATCAAAAAGTTTTCGTAGAGTGTGTTCAACTCTTCGCCTTCAAATTTGTGACCGAGCAATTCCATGCGATGCTTCAATGCCGCGCGACCGCTGCGAGCGGTGAGTACGATGGATGAGTTGGGCACACCTACATCGGCCGGGTTGATGATCTCATAATTTTCGGCATGCTTCAAAAATCCATCTTGATGGATGCCGGAAGAATGTGAAAATGCATTGCGACCTACAATGGCTTTGTTGGGTTGCACGGGCATGTGCATCATCTCTCGCACCATTTGGCTGATTTCAAAAATGCGCTCGGACTTGATGTTGGTATGTAAATTCAAATCTTTATGCACTTGCAAAATCATGGCAATTTCTTCCAATGAAGTGTTGCCGGCACGTTCGCCAATTCCGTTGATGGTAACTTCGGCTTGTCGCGCACCGTTAGTTAAGCCTGCGATGGTGTTGGCAGTGGCCAATCCTAAATCGTTGTGGCAATGCACGGATATGATGGCTTTGTCGATGTTCTTTACATTTTCAAACAAGTATTGAATGCGCTTGCCATACAAATGCGGTAAGCAATATCCGGTAGTATCAGGAATGTTTACCACATCGGCACCTGCGGCAATCACCGCTTCGGTAAGCTGTGCTAAAAATGCTAAGTCGGCACGGCCTGCGTCTTCGGCAAAAAATTCTACTTCGTATCCTTTGTCTTTGGCATACTTCACAGCCCACACGCCTTGCTCTAATACTTGCTCGCGTGTGGATTTGAATTTATGCTTGATATGTACATCGCTCGAGCCGATGCCGGTGTGAATGCGTCCGTGCTTAGCATGGTGCAATGCCTCCGCAGCAACATCGATATCATCTTTCTTCGATCTTGTTAATCCGCATACGGTAACATGCTTTACTGCTTTCGAAATTTCTACCACCGACAGAAAATCTCCAGGACTTGAAATAGGGAAGCCCGCTTCGATGATATCTACGCCCAACGCTTCGAGTTCTTTGGCGATGATTACTTTTTCGTCTGTGCGTAATTGACAGCCGGGCACTTGTTCTCCATCGCGGAGGGTGGTGTCGAAGATTTGAATTTTGTTGCTCATAAATTAGAAGTTAGAATTCAGAATGTAGAAGTCAGGATAGTTGCCTATGCTACTTGTCTACTGCCTACTTTTTCCATTTGCTTAATTACCTGATCGCCCATTTTTTGGGTGTTCAATATTTTTTCTTTGTTCGTGTTTGCATCTGCTATGTCCGCGGTGCGCAATCCTTGCTTCAGTGTTTCTTCTACTGCTTTGATGACTGCTTCTGCTTCTTCCTTCAGACCAAAAGAGATGTCGAGCATGAGTGCTACGGACAGAATCGATGCAAGTGGATTAGCAATTCCTTTGCCGGTGATGTCATGTGCGCTTCCGTGAATGGGTTCGTACAATCCCACGGTGTCGCCCACCGAAGCGGAGGCTAGCATGCCCATGGAGCCAGCGATTTGTGAAGCCTCATCGGTGAGGATGTCCCCAAATAAATTTCCGGTGAGCACTACATCAAAGCTGCGTGGGTTCTGAATCAGCTTCATTGCAGCAGAATCAACAAACTGATGTTCTAATTCTACATCAGGATAAGCTTTCGCAATTTCAGTGACTACCTGTCTCCACAAGCGCGAGCTTTCCAACACATTGGCTTTATCAACTGATGTTACTTTTTTTCTGCGCGTTCGTGCGGCTTGAAATGCTTTGTGTGCAATGCGCTCGACTTCGTACTTCTGATAGATCATCAAATCATAAGCGGTGTTGTTATCGTCTTTTCGTCCCTTCTCACCGAAGTAAACATCACCTGTCAATTCGCGAAAGAAAAGTATATCAGAACCTTTTAAGATTTCCGGTTTGATGCTGGAAGCTTCTAACAACTCATCAAATAATTTGATCGGGCGCAGGTTGGCATATAACCCTAATTCTTTGCGCATTTTTAATAAGCCTTGCTCTGGTCTTACTTTTAAAGTCGGGTCGTTATCGTATTTTGGATGGCCAATGGCTCCGAATAAAATCGCATCGCAGTTTTTTAGTTTGGTCAAGATTTCATCGGGCAGCGGGTTGCCGGTTGCTTCGATGGCATCGTGACCAATAGCTGCTTCATCAAATTCAAATTGATGATCGAACAGCTCTGCAATTTTTATCAATACTTTTTTTCCTTCGGCTGTTACTTCTTTGCCGATGCCGTCTCCGGGAAGGATAGTTATTTTTTTCTTCATGGATTCTAGTTTCTGGTTCCTAGTTTCTGGTTACCGATAACTGGCAACCTGCAACTGCGAACTACGCATGTGCTACATCAAACTCCTTAATTTCTTTATTTAAACTCAATAGGTAATCAATATCATCATATCCATTCATGAGACATGTCTTTTTGTAGGCATTGATTTCAAATGATTCTTTCACAGCGCCTACTTGCATGATCTGGTTTACTAAATCGACAACAATTTCTGTTTTAGGATTTAGCTCGATGGCTTCCAGCATTTGTTTTAAGAAACCATCTGAAACTACAATCGGCAGTAGGCCATTGTTCAATGCATTGTTTTTAAAGATGTCGGCAAAAAAGCTGGACACGACTACACGAAATCCGAAGTCGTAAATCGCCCAAGCTGCATGCTCGCGGCTGCTGCCACAACCGAAATTTTTTCCGGCCACTAAAATTTTGCCGCTGTATTTTTTGTCGTTCAATACAAAACCGGCAATCGGATTATTATCCGCATCGTAGCGCCAATCGCGAAACAAATTGTCGCCAAAGCCTTCGCGCGTAGTAGCCTTTAGAAAGCGCGCAGGAATAATCTGATCGGTATCAATATTTTCGTTTGGCAGCGGAACTGCCGTAGTTTTTAATGTGGTGAATTTATCTTTACTCATTTTTTTTATTCGTTGTTGGTTGGTTGCTGTTGGTTGATCGTGACTAATGAACAATCATCAACTACTAACTAATTGAATTCTCTAACATCTGTTACTCGTCCGGTGATGGCAGCAGCAGCTGCACTCAATGGACTCGCCAAAAACGTGCGCGACTTCGGACCTTGTCTGCCTTCAAAGTTGCGGTTGGATGTACTGATGCAATATTTGCCGGCAGGCACTTTGTCTTCGTTCATTCCTAAACATGCCGAACAACCCGGGCTTCGTAATTCAAAACCAGCTGCTTCAAAAACTTTATCCAAGCCTTCGCTGATTGCTTGTGCCTCTACTTGTTTCGAGCCGGGGATGACCCACACTTCTACATTCTCAGCTTTCTTTTTTCCTTTTACCATGTCGGCAACCAAGCGCAAGTCTTCAATGCGTGCGTTGGTGCAACTGCCGATGAAAACGTAGTCAACTGCTTTGCCCAACAATGAAGCGCCTTGTTCCAGCCCCATGTACTCCAATGATTTTTTGAACGAAGCGTGTTCTGAAATTTCTTTTAGTTCTTCTACGGTTGGAATGCGGTCTGTCACTTTCATGCCCATGCCCGGATTCGTTCCGTAGGTAATCATAGGAGCAATGTCGGCTGCATCGTATTGCAACACCACATCGTATGTGGCACCTTCATCAGTTGTTAATTTTTTCCAATCAGCTACTTTCTGCTCGAACGCTTCGCCTTGTGGTGCAAACTTTCTTCCGCGCATGTAATTGAATGTAGTTTCATCGGGGGCAATCAATCCACCACGTGCACCCATTTCAATACTCATGTTGCAGATCGTCATGCGCGCTTCCATCGAAAGATTGCGAATGGTATCGCCAGCGTATTCCACAAAAAAGCCAGTGGCTCCACTGGCTGAAATTTTCGAAATGATATAAAGAATAATGTCTTTGCTGACCACACCCTTTGCTAATGCACCATTGATTTCAATCTTCATGGTCTTAGGGCGGTATTGTAAAATGCACTGCGTAGCCAACACTTGTTCCACTTCGCTGGTGCCAATGCCAAAAGCAATATTGCCAAATGCACCGTGCGTGCTGGTGTGACTATCGCCACACACAATCGTCATGCCCGGTTGTGTTAAACCTAACTCCGGCCCAATGATGTGAACGATGCCTTGATACGGGTGACCTAAGTCATACAACTCTACACCAAACTCCTGACAATTTTTTCTCAGTGTTTCTACCTGATGTCGACTCAATGCTTCTTTGATGGGAAGGTGTTGATCTTTCGTAGGCACATTATGATCTGCGGTAGCTGTGGTGCGATTGGTATTGAACACCGGAATGTTTCTCTTCCGCAATCCATCAAATGCCTGTGGACTTGTAACTTCGTGAATAAAGTGCCGATCGATAAATAAAGCATCCGGATAACCTTCAGCACGCTTCACTACGTGGGCGTCCCATATTTTTTCAAAAATTGTACGTGGTTTTTGTTGGCTCATGAGTCTATTCAACAACTGTTAGTTTGGCGCTATGCCTTTAAAATGCAATCGCCCCGTCATCATTTTGTGATTGACGGGGCGACTGATTTGATATTAAATTATCGTTACGAAGATGAGAATTTTTCTACGACTTGCGATTGCTTTACGCAGAAAAAATTATTCGCTTACGAGTGTTAGTTGATGATTAGAGCAACTGAGATTCTGAAGTGATGTTGACTTTCAGGACTTTAGAGATGATGCAATTTTTTTCTGCTCCCTTGGTATATTCTGCAAATTGCTCAGCTGTAATGCCGGGCACTTTTCCTTTGATGGAAAGATGAATACCGGTAATGTCTAATCCTTCCAAATTCAGAGTTGCCACAGTATCGAGTGAAGTAGCAGGAGTGCCGGCTTGCGTCAATGCTGCACCTACAGCCATGGTAAAACAGCCTGCATGCGCGGCAACTAATAACTCTTCCGGATTAGTGCCAATACCATCTTCAAATCGTGTTTTGAATGAAAACTGGGTGTTGTTGAGGACGGTACTTTGTGAAGAGATGTGTCCTTTTCCGGTTTTCAAATCTCCTTCCCAATGTGCAGATGCGGTTCGTTTCATAGTTGTATGTTTTTAGTGTTGACTTGTTTAACAAATAGCTTGAGGAAAAGTTCGGTAGGGCCGATTCCCTTTATCGAGCGAATCAGATTAAATTGCTGTATTGAACCATATTATGCAAAAAACCTTTGCACTGTTAACTTTCTTATTGTCGTTATATTCTGCAGTATATAGTCAGAATGCAAGATTAATTGATAGTCTGAAGTTAGAAACGCGGATAGCACAAAATAGAGCAATAGCTGCAAAAAAAGATGCCGACCGAAGAAGATACCTTGCGATAGCTCAAACCATTGCTGAAATATCTATTGAAGTACACGATCCAGAACTTTCAAAATTGTTGTCAATTCAAGCCCATCGATTCAATTCAAAGTATGATGGATACATCTATGATCCGAAGATTCACTTTGCGTTGACCAAAGCACTCGAACGTGAAGGATTGCTACCTCAAAAAATAGAAGATGTATTCAAAAGCAATCAACGGATACTAAGTCCTCCTGCTGCTCCCTTTCTTTTCTGTATTGGAAAAGACAAAGTACTTACGAAACTTTCTCAACAAGAATCCGGATGGCGCACTGAAAATATTCTTCAACTGAATTCAAGTTGCCTACCGGAAACAGCCGTAGTAAATGATAGTGGAGATTTATTAGCTCATGGAACCAACGCTGGCGTGATTGAAGTTTACGATTTGACTCGCCCGAATTTAAAACCAAAAATTGTTTCAATAGGAAAGCAATCCATTCAACAGATTGTTTTCATCCCGGAAGGAAAGGGATTTTATGTATTGGCGAATGGGGGGCTTCGGATTTTACGTTACGACTTGAAAAAAATAGAAGAAGTTATTAATCTGAAAGATCCGGTAACTAAACTAGATATCACAGTAAATGGTAGTCCATTGGTAGGAATGGATACATTTGGAATTTTTCATATCTGGGATGAATCGTTTCGAGAAAACACATTCACTCTGAACAAATATGCAACACCTACTGATTTCATTTGCGCGAATGAACGTAACATCATCATAAGCAATAAGGCGGGTGAAATATTGATTCATAGCAAAGAGAAAATGCGCAGAATTCTATATGGTTCCAGATCGGTCATGACACACATTATTCTTAGCCATAATAAGAAATTCATGGCCACTGCTACTCAAGATAACTTCATTTTGATTTGGAATTTAAAGGAACTGAAAGAGAGACCTATCAAAATCCAACATTCATCTTCTATTCACAGCTTGGCTTTTTCACCGGATGATCAATCGCTCGTTGTTTCAGGTATTAGCCAGACAGGACAAAATTCAATTGATATCTGGCCACTTAGTCAGGCGCAGATGGCAGAACTGCTTTGTACTACAGTAAAAAGAAACTTGACACTAGAAGAGTGGGAGATTTATGTAGCGGATGATTTACCCTACGAATTTACCTGCCACTAATTGATTAACGATTACCACCATGCCAGCGGTAAGTTCAGGTCATTCACCGAGTCAATAACTAGATCGGGTTTGAATGCATAGCGCGAAAGCGATTCGCGTTTGGTGATGCCACTTAATACCAAAATGGTTTTGTATCCCATTTGTACACCACCTCGAATATCAGTATCCATGGTATCGCCAATAATAGTTGTCTCGGCTGTTTCAAGGCCCAACGCTTTTCGCGCTGAGCGCATCATCACCGGGCTTGGCTTTCCGACTACAAAAGCTTTCACTCCGGTAGCTTCTTCTATCATCGCGCTGGTAGCTGCGATACCTAGGTTATCCCATCCTTTCTTTTTTGGCGATGGGTCGCGATTGGTGATTACAAACTTGGCGCCTGCCAAAATCATGTCCACTGCTTTCTGCACCATCTCCAACGTAAAGTTCCTTCCTTCGCCCAGTACCACAAAATCGGGATCAGAATTTACCAGTGAAATTCCATTCTCGTGAAGACTAGAGAGCAAACCTCCTTCTCCCAGTACATAAGCCGTTCCTCCCGGAATCTGACTCGCTAAAAATTTGCCGGTAGCCATGGCGCTGGTGTACACATGATCTTCGTTTACTTTAATTCCAAGCTTTTCCAATTTGCGCACGGCATCTAATCGTGAGCGTTGGCTATTGTTTGTCATAAAACAAAACGGAATTTTCTCTTCGAGAAGTCGCGCAATAAATTTATCCGCTCCCGGGATGAGTGCATCGCCACTGTAGATCACTCCATCCATGTCAATTAATAATCCGTGCGCCATTTTACTTTTACAGTTTAGCTTGTTCAACAATTTTTCGGAAAAGCGCTATTTCCAGATCATGAAAAATCCGCTTGCGATCTTTTTTATAATGGTAATTGGAAGAAAGCTTTACAATGACCATGTCTTTGTGTGGATCAACATAAATAAATTGATCGTAAATTCCTTGCGCATCAAATTCGCCTTTGCTTCCTTCGGGAATCCACCATTGAAATCCATAGCCGTCTGCGAGCACGGCATTGTCGCGCTTGCCGGGCATGACGTGAGGCGCATCAGGTGTGATGGATGCAAGCACCCATTCGCGTGGCACTACTTGCTGGCCTTGCCATTTGCCTGTGTCTAAAAACAGTTGACCCATTTTTGCATAATCACGTGCGGTGGCGTTCAAACCTCCGAGCGCAAATTCCATTCCTGATTTGTCCTTAATCCAATACGCTTCTGACTCCGCACCTATCTGCGACCACAATTTTTCATTCATGTAATCAGTGATTGATTTTCCAGTGGCTTTGGTGAGAATCATGCCCAACACTTGCGTGTCGATGCTTACATAATGATTGTACGTTCCGGGTTCGCGTTCACGCCTGAGTTTTTTAGAGAAGTCGGACATGGGCATGCCAAGCGCAAAGTAGCGGCCCATAATATTAATATCGGAATTGAAATCGCCATAGTCTTCATTGAAACCAACACCTGATGACATTTGTAATACATCTTTTATACGTACCTTATCATAACCGGTGCCTGCAAAATCCGGCAAGTAATCCGTAACTGTTTGTTCGATGCTTTTTATTTTTCCTTCGGCAATGGCAATACCAAAAAGCGCAGAGATCACCGACTTCGACATCGACCAGGCAATGTGATGATCGCTGGCTGTAAATCCGTTGCCATAATATTCATAGAGAATGGTGTCGTGTTGAATGATTATGAGCGCATCCGTCAGCGTTTGATCCAGAAATGCTTTCGTTACTACGGCTGAGTCATGGACCTGAAAGTTTTCAATCAATGCGTACGACTCCGGGCTCATCGGAAATGGATTCGACTGTTCCGGCTTCGGCACAGTAGTAGTCGGGAAGATTTCCTTCACCCCCCGAAAGTTTTCGGAGATAGCTCCGGCATCAAAGAAAGTCACTACTTTATAAAGTTGGTAGGCTTCCTGCCGGAAGAATAAGACGATGGTTAATGCGATAATGGCAATCACAACGCCTAAACCCAAAAGAATTTTGCGCATCAGCTTCATAATAATAAAAAATTAATAGCTCAAGATAAGAAATAATCTATCAACTAAATGATCGACCTCGCAATTACGCTTGTAGCAAAACTTGAAAAATGCCGATTAAGACAAATGGCGCAAAGAATGCGACAAGAATTGAAGCGACAACTAAGATTTTTCCTATCAGACTTAAATCTTGAGTTGTTTGGGTGCTAAGAATCTCTTTTACCTGTCGAATGATTTTTTGCTCTCCTTCACTGATGCGGTATTCACCCGGTGTAATAAACTGTTTGAAATAACTCATGTGCTTGCCAACCTCATCTCGGATCAACCAATACTCTTCGTTCGATAACTCACTAAATGATTTGCGCAGATCAATCCCTTTTGCTTCTACGCTCACTTGCACATTTTTAGACTGTGATTGCGAATTCAATTGAATGAGTAGAAAAAATGGAACAATTAAAATAAAATATGATTCGGCATAGAAGGCATAGAGTGTTAATAAAGCAATCGAGATAATGATAAAAATCTTACCCACTAATTCGTTTGCCTCAAAAAATAGACTTTTTATAATTCGTCCACCATCTAGAGGCATTACCGGCAATAAGTTGAATAGATTCAAGAAGATGAAGATGTTCGCTGATCGAATTAGGAAATTGCTTTCATCTTTCAGTCCAAAGTAATAAAGTATCACGCCTATAAAAACTCCAGGCATCGGCCCTGCCAATAGCATGATAATACTTTGCCGTTGCGATACGTTTTCCTTAGTTCCTGAAGCAAAGGCACCCACTAATGGAACAAAAAAGATGTTCACATCTCCGTACCCAAATAATCGCATGGCTATAAAATGGCCCAACTCGTGAATTAATATCACCAGTGTTAGGATAAGGATGTAGGTCAGGTCCGTTCCAAAAACAAAATAGGAGGCAGCAATAAACAAACCGATACTTAGTAAAGAACGATTTATTGATTGCTTGCCGATTTCTTCCTTTGGCTTTTCCGGATAGGAGGGAGAAGAAATAGAAATGTTATCGTTCGCTAATTCTTCATCCATACTAATTATTATTTAACACTAATATTCTACACCAGATACTCAAACAAATTCTCATTCTGATTCACCAGCGTGTAGTTCAACTTATGTGAATTCATCCGCTCAATCAAAAAGTTGAAGTCATCTTTAGATTTTACTTCGATGCCAATCAGCGCAGGGCCTGTCTCTTTGTTATGTTTTTGAATAAACTCAAAACGTACGATGTCATCATTCGGGCCGAGGATGTGATTGACAAACTCTTTCAACGCACCCGGACGTTGCGCAAAGCGAACTATAAAATAGTGTTTCAATCCTTCATATAAAAGAGATCTTTCTTTGATCTCCTGCATGCGGTCTATATCATTGTTGCCACCGCTTAGCACGCACACCACTTTTTTTCCTTTGATCTGCTCTGCATATTGTTCCAGTGCAGCAATCGATAGTGCACCGGCAGGTTCGGCAACAATCGCGTCTTCATTATACAGTTGCAGAATCGTTGAACTTACTTTTCCTTCGGGCACCAACAGCATATCAGCCAGTGCATCTTTACAAATCTCAAATGTGCGGTCGCCCACTTTTTTTACTGATGCACCATCTACAAATCGCTGAATCGAATCCAATATCACCGGCTTGCCTGCCTTCAGTGCTTCCTTCATCGAAGGAGCGCCTTGAGGTTCTACTCCAATCATTTTGATTTGTGGCGCGTACGTAGCAAAGTAACTTCCCATGCCAGCCGATAGTCCGCCACCGCCAACAGGGACAAATACATAATCAATATTTGATTGCTCTTCTAAAATTTCTTTGGCCACCGTGCCTTGTCCTTCAATCACTTTTTCGTGATCGAATGGTGGAATAAAAACACTGTCGTTTTGCTTCGTGTATTCCAGTGCATGCGTCTGGCATTCATCAAACGTATCGCCAATCAATACAATCTCCACCATTCCGTTGCCAAACATTTTCACCTGGTTGATTTTCTGCTTCGGTGTAATGGCCGGCATATAGATCACGCCTTTTATATTCAACAGCTTGCACGAAAAGGCAACACCTTGTGCATGGTTTCCCGCGCTGGCGCACACCACTCCACGCTGGCGCTGCTCTTCCGACAAACTCTGAATTAAATTGTAGGCGCCTCTGATTTTATACGAGCGCACTACTTGCAGGTCTTCGCGTTTGAGGTAAACCTCGCAGCCAAATTTCTCTGACAACTTGCGATGGTACTGCAAAGGCGTTTTGAGCACTACGTTTTTTAAGACTAGATGCGCCCGGTTGATGTCGATATGTAAATTCAATACTTCTGCCATGATGAAAAGTTGACAATTGACAATTGGTAATTGACAAAATGTATGTCGGAAACTTTGTCAACTGTATTCATTGTCAATTGTCAATTGATTCTTATTAGTTGATCATACTTGCCTCTACCTTGTTTTTCTCTGGGCGCAGTGAGCGAACGGCTGCACCAGCTTGCCATAATTCGCTGTCGCGCAACTCTTTCAACTCTTCTGCCAACTTCTCGCGATAGTCTGGCTTGCTACATGTATCGATTGTGCGCTTTGCTTCCGCTCCGCTTGCTACGCTTTCATACAATTCTTTAAATACAGGTAATGTAGCCGCTTTGAATTTCTTCTTCCAATCCAACGCACCACGTTGCGCAGTAGTCGAGCAGTTGGCATACATCCAGTCCATACCATTCTCAGCAACCAAAGGCATTAAGCTTTGTGTTAATTCCTCTACAGTTTCGTTGAAGGCTTCGGAAGGTGAGTGACCTTTCGAGCGAAGCACTTCATATTGCGCTTCGAAAATTCCGGCAATCGCGCCCATCAATGTGCCACGCTCACCTGTTAAGTCAGAGTAAACTTCTTTTTTGAAATCCGTTTCAAATAAATAACCAGAACCTACACCAATACCTAATGCAATCGCTCTGGTTTTTCCATTGCCCGTAGCATCTTGAAACACCGCGTAGCTGCTGTTGATACCTTTGCCTTGCAAAAATAATCTGCGCACCGATGTGCCCGATCCTTTTGGTGCAGCTAAGATTACGTCTACATCCGCAGGAGGAATAATTCCTGTTTGTTCTTTGAATGTGATACCAAAGCCGTGTGAGAAATACAACGCCTTACCTTTTGTCAAGTGAGGTTTGATGGTAGGCCATGTTGCAATTTGTCCTGCATCGCTCATCAAAAACTGAATGATCGTTCCGCGCTTGGCGGCCTCTTCCACTTCAAACAACGTTTCGCCCGGCACCCAGCCATGCGCAATCGCTTTGTCCCACGTCTTCGAACCTTTCCGTTGACCCACAATTACATTGAATCCGTTATCACGTAAGTTCAATGCTTGTGCAGGGCCTTGCACACCATATCCTACAATTGCAATTGTTTCATTTTTCAATACCTCCACTGCCTTCTCCATCGGAAACTCCTCGCGGGTTACTACTTCTTCAACAGTCCCACCGAAATTAATTTTAGCCATAGTTTTAGTTTATTATGTTTATTAAAAAGAATTCAAAATTTATTTCTGTTCAGTTATTTACTTTCTATTCACTTACACATTTCATTTTTCTTTGGGCGGCATCCGGGCTATTCGCTCCAAGTCCTCGTGGTGCGAGGCGCACCCCTGTGGGCTTTTCGCTACTATCCCTGCCGCGAGCGTTCAATTAAAAGCGTGCAAATTTTTTAGCTAATCTACATCTACAATACGCTCACTTAGTTCAAAATACAAGTCACTGCCTTCTTTCGCGCGCACACTTTCCACCTCAATCAACTTTTCGAGTTGTGCCAAAACCTTTTCAAGAATATCAGGTGTGGTGAACACCAACAGAATAGCACCACCTCTGCGAAAATCATTTTCACTTTCGTACGCCATCATTTTTTTGATGCGCACCCGTCTGCGGTTCAGTACATTAATAATTCTGTTCAACACAGAAAAATTATTGTCCGCCAGCAAATCCAATGTAAAATCTTGTTTCATATCTAATTAGTCTTGAGAATTAAGATGTGCGTATTGAGAAATTCTCTATGCCAATGTCTCTCTACTCATATCCCACTTCTCATATCTTATTTGGTATCTCCAATATCACCTCCGCTACACCTGCACCTGCAGGCACCATCGGAAACACGTTGTCTTCTTTCTCTACAACAACTTCTAAAAAGTACGAAGTCTCGGCTGCCAACATTTTTTTCAATGCTTCTTCCAAATCTTTTTGCTCCGTCACTTTTGCTCCCGGAATTTTGTACGCATCTGCAATCTTAACGAAATCAGGGTTATCCATTTCGGTAAACGAATAGCGCTTGCCATGAAACAGTTGTTGCCATTGGCGCACCATGCCGAGGAAATTATTGTTCAGAATTAAAATCTTCACGGGGATTTTATACTGCATGATCGTACCCAACTCTTGGATGGTCATTTGATATCCTCCATCACCAATAATAGCAACCACCTGTTGATGAGGAGCTGCTACTTTCGCGCCAAGCGCAGCAGGCAAAGCAAAACCCATTGTGCCCGCACCACCTGAAGTAATATTGGTGCGTGGATTTTTGTATTGATAATAGCGTGAAGTGACCATCTGATGTTGACCCACATCCGTCACCACCACTGCTTCGCCTTTGGTTAATTGCGAAAGCATGTACACCACTTCCGCCATCTTCAGACTCTTCGTGTCTTTGATTTCTTTTTCAACTACTTTCTCAAACTCTTCCTGATTCAGTTTGCGAAAGCTTTCTGTCCAATCCGGAAATTTAGAAGGCAAGCATTGCTTCGTCAATTCAACCAATGCTTCCTTCGCATCGGCATGAACCGATACATCTGTTTTAATAATCTTATTGATTTCTGCTTTGTCAATGTCGATATGAACAATCTTGGCTTGCTTGGCATACTTGCTCACATTACCCGTCACACGATCATCGAAGCGCATACCAATTGCAATCAACACATCGCATTGGTTGGTGTTGATATTGGGGCCGTAGTTGCCATGCATTCCTAAATAACCTACATAATTCGGATGATCCGTAGGAAATCCACCCAAACCTAACAATGTACTCGCTACCGGAATTCCGGTTTTCTCAGCAAACGCAATTAACTCTTTCGTAGCGCCTGACAATAAAATTCCTTGTCCCACCAATAAGTAAGGTCGCTTGGCAGAGTTGATCAATCCGGCAGCAGCCGTAATTTGTTCTCGCTGCAATTCAGGTTTTGGTTTGTAGGTTCTTACCGAAGTGCAAGGCACATACTTTGCTTCATCGATCAATTCATTTTGTGCGTTCTTGGTAATGTCTACCAACACAGGGCCTGGTCTTCCACTTGCCGCAATGTAAAACGCTTTCGCGATGGCGGGAGCAATGTCTTTGGCTTCGGTTACTTGCACATTCCATTTCGTGACGGGTAATGTAGTGTTGACAACATCAATTTCCTGAAACGCATCCGTGCCTAACAAATGCGCAAACACTTGTCCGGTGATACACACAACGGGAGTTGAATCAATCAACGCATCTGCAAGACCTGTTACTAAATTGGTGGCACCGGGTCCTGACGTGGCAAACACTACACCAGTTTTTCCAGATACGCGGGCATATCCTTGTGCTGCATGAATAGCACCTTGCTCGTGGCGTACCAATAAGTGTGTAAGTTTATCTGCGTAGCTGTAGAGCGCATCGTACACAGGCATAATCGCGCCTCCCGGATAGCCAAAAATGTGTTGCACTTTTTCTTCTACCAAGCAACGCAACAATACTTCTGATCCCGTGATTTTTACAGGAGTCTTCACCTCTACCTCATTTCGCTTTTCAATCTCAGTTGCTACCATTGTCATTCCTTATTTTAAATTCTTTGTGCTTCTAAGCGATCTCTTCGGTTTATTTTTTACTGCAAAGAGCGCAGAGGCTCGCAGAGTTAATTTTCATCCGTTACACACCCTTCTGCCGCAGTCTTTACTTGTTTAGCATATTTAAACAACACGCCACTCGTTACTCGAGGTGCTGGTGCTTTGTATAGCGATCTGCGAATAGCGAGTGTCTTTTCATCGACTAACAAATTGATTTGATGTTTCTTCACATCAATCTCAATCCAGTCGCCATCTTCGACCAAGCCAATCAGACCTCCCTCAAATGATTCGGGAGTGATATGCCCAATAACAAAGCCGTGCGAACCTCCGGAAAAACGTCCATCTGTAATCAATGCCACCGACTTGCCTAAGCCAGAGCCCATGATGAGGCTGGTTGGCTTCAACATTTCGGGCATGCCCGGTGCGCCTTTAGGGCCCACATTACGAATGACCACTACATCGCCTTCTTTTATTTTACCTGATCTCACTCCGTCCACCACATCAAACTCACCATTAAATACACGTGCAGTTCCTTTAAATCTTTCTCCTTCCTTGCCGGTGATTTTTGCCACAGATCCTTTTTCAGCAAGATTGCCATACAGAATTTGAATGTGACCGGTTGCTTTCAAAGGCTTTTCTAGGGGAACAATCACATCTTGTTTTTCGAAATCGATATCATTTGCGTTAGCAACATTTTCAGCAAGGGTCTTTCCGGTTACGGTGATGCAGTCACCATGCATGATTCCTTTTTGAATCAAATATTTTATCACCGCAGGCACACCACCGATTTTGTGCAATGCTTCCATTAAATATTTTCCGCTCGGCTTTAAATCTGCAATCAGCGGAGTTTTATCTGAGATACGTTGAAAATCTTCTTGTGAAATTTTCACACCAACACATTTTGCCATGGCAATTAAATGCAACACAGCATTCGTTGATCCTCCTAACGCCATTACAATGGTGATCGCATTTTCGAATGCTTTAAACGTCATGATATCACGCGGCTTCAAATCTTTTTCAAGAAGAAGTCGGATGGCCTTGCCGGCCTCAATACATTCTGCCGACTTTTCTTTGCTCAATGCAGGATTCGAAGACGAATACGGAAGCGCCATTCCCAACGCC
>JAJTHV010000133.1 GCA_021300095.1 Flammeovirgaceae bacterium
CATCGCGCTTTAGCTCTTTGTCTTCTGTTTCTTCCACTAAAATGAGCAAATCGCCCGGCACGCCACCACCCGGAGCTTCGTTGCCCTTGCCGGACATCGAAAGCTGCATGCCTTCGCTTACTCCAGCCGGTATTTTTACCGTAATCAAATCTTCTTTAGAGACGAGCCCGGAACTATCTACACCGGATGGCTTTTTATCAATCATCTGCCCGGCCCCATTACAGGTAGGGCAGGTGCTGGCGGAAACCATCTGGCCCAGCATAGTGTTCACCACTTTGCGTACCTGGCCGCTGCCCTGACAAGTATTACATGTTTTGAAAGTAACACCCTCAGCCCTCACCAAGCGATTTACTTTAATCTTCTTCTCTACGCCATTGGCAATTTCTTCTAAAGTTAGCTTTAGCTTGATGCGCAGGTTTGAGCCTTTGCGTTGGCGCGATCGGCTGCCGCCACCACCAAAGAAGCTATCGAAGGGGCTACCGCCACCGCCACCGAAAATATCTCCAAACTGACTGAAGATATCGTCCATGTTCATTTCATGTGAGCTGTAGCCACCACCACCACCCGGGCGGTTATGACCAAAACGATCGTATTGTGCGCGTTTAGTTTCGTCACTCAAAACCTCGTAGGCTTCAGCTGCTTCCTTGAATTTCTCTTCGGCTTCTTTGTTGCCCTGATTTTTATCCGGGTGAAACTGGATAGCTGTTTTGCGGTAAGCCTTTTTAATCTCTTCCGCGGTAGCTCCTTTGCTAACACCCAATATTTCGTAGTAGTCTCGTTTTGCCATGGTGATTGCGAATTACAAGTAGTTTAAAAAAAGGAAGGGTTTAGCTGCCCACAACAACTTTTGCAAAGCGAATCACTTTGTCGTTGAGTAAATATCCCTTTTCTACTACATCCATTATTTTCCCTTTCAACTTATCCTCCGGTGCAGGAATTTGAGTGATTGCTTCATGCAAATCCGGGTTGAAGCTGGTGTCTTTGCTCAGATCCATCGGCTTCACATTATTTTGTTCCAGAATTTTTTTAAACTTATTCTGAATTAAAAAGAATCCTTCCAATTCCTTGTCGTTTTTGTCTTTGAATGATTTCTCAGCTCGCTCAAAGTCATCGGTAATGGGTAACAAGGTTTTGATCAACTGCTCGTTGGCGGATTGAATCATGTCCAACTTTTCTTTGGCAGAACGTCTTCTGAAATTGTCAAATTCGGCATACAACCGAATGTACTTGTCTTTGGCTTCTGCCAATTCGTCTTGCAGTTTTTTCAAAGGATCGGGTTTGTCTTCTGTTTTTTCGGGCTGAGGTGGCTCCTGACTTTGTGTAGGCGGCACGTCTCCCGCGGTTTCCGTGTTGTTTTCTAATTCCGACTCCGGATGAATGTTGTTTTCCATGTTACTTCAATCTAAGTAGCTTGCCAAAGGGCAACAATTTTGCCAAAGGATGAAATTATGCCAAGATGTCGGCACTTTTTAGCGCAGGTTTTTCCAAATCAGGTCTTTTAGCTCGGTAATGCCCTGATTGGTGAGTGATGAAATAAATACATGAGGAATTCCGATGGGCAGCTCTTTTTTCAATGCGTCTTTCAACTCTTGATCGAGTAAGTCCGATTTGGTGATGGCCAAAAGGCGCTTTTTATCGAGTAATTCCGGGTTGTATTTCTTCAGCTCGTTGAGCAAAATGTCAAACTCAATTCGAATGTCTCTGGCATCGGCCGGCACCATGAAAAGCAACAGGGAGTTGCGCTCGATATGTTTGAGGAAGCGAATCCCCAATCCTTTTCCTTCGGCTGCACCTTCGATGATCCCGGGAATATCGGCCATGACAAATGACTGGCTATCGCGATAAGCAACTACACCCAAATTGGGGGTTAGGGTTGTAAAGGCGTAATCGGCAATTTTTGGTTTGGCTGCTGACACAACGGACAGCAAGGTAGACTTTCCGGCATTGGGGAATCCCACTAACCCGACATCAGCCAATAAGCGAAGCTCCAGAATAAACCACTCATCAATACCGGGTTCTCCGGGTTGCGCATGTTGTGGCGCCTGATTGGTGGGTGTAGCAAAATGCGAATTGCCTTTGCCTCCCCGGCCACCGGGTGCTAAAATAATTTCCTGACCATCCTCAGTTATCTCGCAAACAATCTCCCCGGTTTCCGCATGTTTGGCCACAGTGCCAAGGGGAACATCGAGAATAATGTCTTTGCCGAAGGCTCCGGTCATGTTTTGACCCATGCCGCCTTGTCCGTTTTCGGCAAATATGTGCTTGCGAAATTTAAGATGAAGAAGCGTCCACTGTTGCGCGTTGCCACGCAAAATGATGTGTCCACCACGCCCGCCATCGCCTCCATCCGGTCCTCCTTTTTCAATAAACTTCTCCCGATGAAAATGCAGGCAACCTGCACCGCCATTGCCGGAACGCGCATTAAATTTTACGTAGTCAATGAAGTTTGGATTGGACACGTTAGTGGGTTCAAGTGAGCAAAGCGATCAAGACCCAATGCAGGTCTTGAAGGCGGAATTACTTATCTAATATATCTAATACCTTACAGATGTTTTCAAAAATGGTATTCACTTCACCAATGCCGTGTACGGTTACCAATCTTTTCTGGCTTTCGTAGAAGGGCAGTACATGAATCGTTTTTGTGAAATATTCGGTAATGCGTTTGTTTAATTTTTCTTCTTCATCGTCCGCGCGGTTTTCGGTGGTTCTGCGTTTAGCAATACGCACACGCACTTCGGCTTCTGAAACATCCAATGCAATGACATGATGAATGGCCGAATCATTTTCTTTCATAAACTGATCGAGTGCTTCGGCTTGCGGAACGGTGCGGGGAAATCCGTCAAACAAAAATCCTTTGGCATTTGGGTTTTTATCCAACTCTTCTTTAAGCATGGCGATAGTGATTTCATCAGGTACCAAGGCACCGCTGTTCATAATTTCTTTTACTCGTTTGCCCAGCGGGGTATCGTTTTTGGTGTGCCAGCGAAAAAGATCGCCCGTAGAAATATGCACGAAGCCGTATTTCTGAATGAGCTTTTCGCTTTGCGTTCCTTTGCCTGCACCCGGAGGGCCGAAGAGTACTAGATTTTTCATCTGTTAGAAATTTTAAAGCCACCTGTAATCGACTGATAATCGATTCGCGTTGCGAGTGACGATTTTACAAAAATTGGTTTAAAGGGTAAGCAAGATACTAGATATTTAATCTAATTTCTTGAATAAATCGCGATAATTTCGGCCCAGCCCATCATAGTCCATGCCATAGCCCAGCACAAATTCATCGTCTAAATCAAAACCCACGTACTTCACGTCTACATTTTTTTCGCGGGCAATGGATTTACGA
>JAJTHV010000421.1 GCA_021300095.1 Flammeovirgaceae bacterium
GAAAATGGTGACCTCACCCCTGCCTTCGAATACCTGCGCGATTACGTTAATCAATAATAAAAAATAGCTCGCATGTTTTTATACAACGTTACCATCGGCATCGACAAAGATATTGAAAGTGAATGGCTGCAATGGGTAAAGCAAAACTACCTGCCGGCTATGATGGCCACCGGTTTTTTCCGCGATTGCAAACTTTACCGAGTGGTGACGCATGATGATGAATCATCTGTATCGTATAGCATTCAGGTGTTTGCCGAAAATATTGAGAATGTGGTAAACTATCTCAACCAACACACCGCCACGATCATCGAGGGGCACCGATTGAGATTCAAAGACAAGCATGTAGCGTTTAATACGCTGTTGGAAGAGGTGGTTTGAGATTAGCGATCATTCTAACATTACTCCCTGATTAGCCGTAGATTTTTACGGTAACCAAAAAGGAACAAAATGAGCAGTGACATTTTAATCTATCAAAATCAGGATGGCAACATTAAGATTGATGTTCGTTTAGAAGAAGAATCGGTTTGGCTGACGCAAAACCAATTGCAGCAACTTTTCGACAAATCGAAAGCCACAATCAGTGAGCACATAAAAAATGTTTTTGAAGAAGGTGAATTAGCCTCCAACGGAACTGTTCGGAAATTCCGAACAGTTCAAACAGAGGGTAATCGTAACGTGGAAAGAGAAATTGAACATTATAACCTCGATGTAATCATTTCAGTCGGCTACCGGGTTAAATCCGTGCAGGGCACTCAGTTTCGGATTTGGGCAACGCAACGCCTGAAAGAATACATTGTAAAAGGTTTTGCGCTTAATGACGAGCGATTCAAAACGGGTAATTCGATGAATTACTTTTCTGAATTACAAGAGCGCATTCGCGAGATTCGTTTGTCGGAACGCTTTTTTTACCAAAAAATAAAAGACATCTACACCACCAGTATTGATTACGATCCGAATGACGAAAAAACGGTAGCGTTTTTTAAGACCGTGCAAAACAAATTGCTTTGGGCTATCAGCAGCCATACGGCAGCCGAATTGGTTTATCGGAGGGTAGATGCCACCTTGCCTTTATTAGGGATGCAATCGTTAGACAAAAAAAACGCATCCGCCATCAAGAAATCAGATGTAAGCATTGCCAAAAATTATCTGACGGAAGATGAAATCCGCTTGCTAGGGCTTTTGGTGGAACAATATCTTGCTTTTGCTGAAACCATGGCTCAACAGCAAACTCCCATGTATATGAACGACTGGATAAAACGTCTGGACGGTCTCTTGGAATTGAATGGTCGGGAGTTGCTTACTCATGCTGGAAAAATAAGTCATGACATGGCCCTTGAGAAATCCTCTACCGAATTCGAAAAATTCAGACTTGCACAAGCAGCAAATCAGAAAGAACAAAGCCTGAAAGAGTTGGAGCAAGATATTAATGACTTGAAGAAAAAGCAGAAGTAGCCCTTACTTCAAAAGCTCCCTCGAAATCACCATCTTTTGAATTTCGGTAGTGCCTTCGTAGATCTGCGTGATCTTCGCATCGCGCATCAGGCGCTCCACATGAAACTCTTTTACATAGCCATAACCCCCGTGAATCTGAACCGCTTCGGTTGTTACTTCCTGAGCAATCTGGCTTGCGTATAATTTCGCCATGGCAGCCGCCTTCACAAAATCTTTCTTCTCATCTTTCAGGTACGCTGCCTTCAAAATCAATAAGCGCGCAGTTTCAATTTTTGTGGCCATTTCGGCAAGTTTAAATTGAGTGGACTGGTGCTCTGACAAATGTTTGCCAAAGGCTTTGCGCTCTTTTGAATATTTCAGCGCTAACTCATACGCACCGCAAGCAATGCCAAGCGCTTGTGCGGCAATACCAATACGACCTCCGTTCAATGTCGTCATCGCGAATGTAAATCCAAAACCATCATCGCCAATTCGATTGGCTTTGGGCACTTTCACATCGGTAAACATGAGCGAATGGGTGTCACTTCCGCGGATACCCATTTTATCTTCTTTCTTTCCCACCACAAATCCGGGCATGCCTCGCTCCACAATCAAAGCGTTGATACCCTTGTGTTTTTTCTCCGGATGGGTTTGCGCAATCACAATATAAACACTGGCACTCTTGCCGTTGGTGATCCAGTTTTTGGTTCCGTTCAGCAAATAGTGATCGCCTTTGTCTTCGGCAGTGGTGCGCTGGCTGGTTGCATCTGAACCTGCCTCGGGTTCTGATAAACAAAAGGCACCAATCACTTCACCCGTAGTCAGCTTCTTCAAATATTTTTCTTTTTGCTCTTCCGTACCAAAGCGTTCCAATCCCCAACAAACCAATGAATTGTTTACTGACATACAAACAGAAGCGGAAGCATCGATTTTTGAAATCTCTTCCATCGCCAGCACGTACGAAATAGAGTCCATACCACCCCCATTGTATTTGGGGTCGGTCATCATACCCATGAAACCCAGTTCGCCCATCTTTTTGACCTGTTCCGCGGGAAAGCGTTGCTCATTATCGCGGTCAATTACTCCCGGAAGGAGTTCGTTTTGGGCAAAATCGCGGGCTGCCTGCTGTACGGCCAGTTGTTCTTCGGTAAGTTCGAAATTCATGGTTTCTATCGTTTGAAATAATAACAATGATAGTGGTTAAAATGATTTGAACGATCGTTTGGATATTGAAAAAAGTTGTAAAAAGTCGTAGTTTAATTAGGGTGCCTAGATTTTCAATTTCACAATCAGTACATTTCGATAACCAAAAGAGAGCTCAATGGACAAAGACCACGAAAAGTTAATGCTGGATTTGAATCGCCTCATGGCAGCGGCAAATCTGAAGACTAAGGAAGACTACGAGCGATTCGGAAAGGAAATGATGGGAAAAACGATCCCTCGATTTGAAAAAGAAGCCCTCTCAAAGGAAGAACAAGCACAAGATTTAGTTTATCAAGCTTCGGAATCTGAAGACTTATTTCAAGCTGATAAGATGGTGTTTAAAGCACTCCAATTGGATCCCGATTGTGTCGAAGCTTATGAGTTTATGGGTGATCAGGCTCTTAGCCCTCTTCAATCTCTCCTGTTTTTTAAACTTGGGTTTACTGCGGCTCGTAAAAAACTTGGTGAAAAGTTCGTCAAGGAAAACAAAGGTCATTTTTGGGGTCTTCATGAAACTCGACCCTACATGCGTTGCCTAAAAAGTTATGCGGAGTGTTTATATATGCTCGATCAAAAAGATGACGCCTTAAACACTTACTTTGAATTATTAGAGCTTAATCCCAACGATAATCAAGGAAATCGGGACTATGCCAGTCTCTATTGTTTGGAGTTGAATAAATTTATTAAGTATCAATCATTACACAAGCAATACAATGATGATGCCACTGCCTTTCATCATTTTAATTATGCATTGTTCCAATTTATATCGAAAGGTGATTGCGAAGAAAGTCGGACTGCTTTAGCGGAGGCCAGATCGGTAAATAACCATGTACTTCAACTGATGCTTTCTAAAAAAGAGCTGCCTGAATTGCCCGCCACCTTTGGCTTCGGAGATAAAAATGAAGCAATATTCTATTGCACTTTTGCTAAAGATGTGTGGCAAAACAAAAAAGGTGCTATTGAATGGCTCAGCCTGGTTTATAATAAGAGGTGAAAAGAATTTGCACGGTAGTAAAAAAAAGAGGCATCCATTTTCAAGGATGCCTCTTTCTTGGAACAACAAATTAATTACTTGATACCTGGCACACCTACTGGTGCTGCCTGATCCTTAGCAAAATCAGGTGCTTTGCGAACGGTAGGGTACACCTCATCCAATGTGTTGCCATCGTACAAGCGGCCGTTTTTCATGACTCTGAAAACCGAGTTTGTGTTTCGGATATTCTCCAACGGGTTTTTATCCAAAATAATCAAGTCGGCTAGTTTGCCCGCTTCGATGCTACCGATGTCGCCATCCAAACCGATTGCTCTTGCGCCATGGATGGTAGCTACTTTCAGCGCATCTAAATTGCGCATGCCACCGGAAGCGATGCTCCACAATTCCCAATGATAGCCCAAGCCTTGTAATTGACCGTGTGAGCCAACTCCGGCATTTCCTCCGGCCTTCACTAAATCATTTACAAACTTGGCGTGATCTTCAAACACGTGTTCTTCTTTCATAAACCATCCCGGTCTGCGTCTGGATTTTTGGTCCAGCTCAGACTTCGCGGTAAAGTGATTCAACTTCGGATCGCCATTTACATTTTCTGTGGCGTAATAAAAATTCTCAGCCCATGGTCCACCATACGCCACCAGCAATGTCGGTGTGTAAGTCATCTTAGCTTCAGCAATTGAAGTAGCCAAATCTTTGTACAACGGATAAATCGGCAGTGCATGCTCATGTCCCGGATAGCCATCAATCAGGTTGGTGAGATTCAATTTAAAATCAAGACCGCCTTCTGTAGTCGGCATCAGGCCCTGCTCTTTCGCTGCCTGAATAATCCACTGACGATGCTGACGATTTCCCGTCAAATACATCTTGATAGTTTTGGTATTGAAGTATTCGGAATATTGCTTCAGCACATCTTTCGCCTGATCGGCATCTTTCAGGTTATACGCCCAGAAGCCTACACCTGGCCCCGTAGAATAAATTCTTGGTCCGATGATCTGACCTGTTTCTACCATATCGCCATAAGTCAACACATCGGTGGTAGCAGTTTGCGGATCGCGGGTAGTTGTAACTCCGTAAGCCAGATTAGCGGCATACATCCACACCTGATTTTTATGAACGCCCCAAGCGGGCCACATGTGTGCATGTGTATCCACAAAGCCGGGCACAATGGTCTTTCCACTCATGTCTATCTTTTGTACCGATGCATCCACATTAATCGATCCGGCAGCGCCTACTTGCTTAATGCGCGCATTCTCAATCAACACATCGCCACGTTCAATCACCTCATCGCCATTCATGGTAACGATGCGCGCGTTTTGCAATAAGACTTTTCCTTGTGGAATGTCTTTTTGCACCGTTACTTTTATGCGTACTTCGGTTGGTTTGTAAGGCTCATCTTTCTTGTCCTTCTTCTTATCAGCACCATCTTTCTTCTCATCTTTCTTTTCATCTTTCTTGTCACCCTTCGCTTCTTCTAATTCTTTTGCCTTCTCTTCTTCTGCTTTTTTCTTCTTCAGGTAATCTTCTTTCGCTTTCGCGGAATCGAGGTGGTACGTAAAGAACGCATTACCTAAAGTGAAGTAAACTGCTTTTGCATTGTTCGACCAGCTGGCAAATTCGCCACCAATCTTAGTCAGCTTGCGTGCCGGAAATTGTGCACGATCTGCTTCGGCCACTGAAATTTTAGGAACATCACCACCGGTTTTTGGAATAGTAACTACATAAATTTCATTGTTGATTTGCGCCAGTGCTTTATCGCCTTCCGGAGCAATTCTAATCACATCGGCAATGGAAGGCTCTTGCGCTGGTTCCATTTCTGATTCATTCAACATACAATTGTGTTCCATCAATACAGAACCATACACTGTAATGCCGGTTACTCTCAAATGACCTTTTTCATCGGTGCCATCCCAGCGAATGGATAACAATCCTTTTTGCCCATGATATAAATAGATACGATCATCTGTTTTCGTAAAATGAGGTGCTCCGCGTCCTTTCGCTTTCGCGATGAAGTTGACATTTCCTCCGTCACCGGAAATCCACAACAAATCTTCTTGTGCTCCTGCAAAGAAAGGATCAGCGGCATCTTTAAACGTTTGAGTCGCGCCCCGGAAGAAAACAATTTTGTTTCCCTGATAAGACCACGCAGGCTCTGTGTACAATCCAGCCACATTTGTTAATCGAACGGGCTTGGCATCTTTTGCTTTGAAATTGATTTTGTATAAGTGACCTGCATTGTTTTCCCATGTAACCCACGCCAGTTGACTTCCATCCGGACTCCAGGTAGGTTGTGCTTCGGTAAAATTGTTAGCAGTAATTCTTTTATAAGTCGCTTTCGCGATGTCATACAAATACAATCGATTCAATGCAGTGAAGGCTACTTGTTTTCCATCGGGCGAAACGACTGCATCACGAATTTGAGTCGCGATCATGTCTTTGTCATCCTTAATAGGATATTTAAAATCAACACGTGGTCCAACCAACAATTCGGTTTCCATTTGGAAAGGAATGTTGATAGCATCGCCACCTGCTACCGGTATGCGATAGAATTTTCCTCCATACGAGGCAACCACTTCTTTGCTATTAGGCGTAAATGACATAGCCGGTAACACGCCCATCGGAGCAATCGATTCTTGCTCATCATGCTGGACCGGATATGCCAACCATTTTTCATCGCCTGTTTTTAAATCACGAAGTACCAAACCGGTTTGATCATTGTAGCGTGTGCCATACACTAACCATTTGCCATCCGGTGACAGTGTGGGCGTAAAAGCTGAACCGTAGCGTTGTGTTTTCCGGTCGGTGTCACCCGTCTCGCGATCATATACGCCTAATTGATATTGCGGAAACTGTGCATTGTAATTCCACGCCCCGAATCGTTGCGAATACCATACATAGCGACCATCATTACCGAATGCAGGTTCTACCACTTTCAAGTTATCCGGCTTTCCGATTAATTGTGCACCCGAGCCACCGTCTTTGTGAAACATCCATAGCTTGAGGTTGCGGGTGCCACGCGATCCGACAATGTAATTTCCATCCGGTGTCCACTCGGCAGACTGGTAATGATCGGTGTTGCCCTTTGTTACTTGCAATGAATCTTTTTTATCCAATGCGAACCACCAGATATTTTCGCCACCAGTGCGATCGGAGATAAACAAAAGTTTGGTGCCATCAGGACTAAATTTAGGATGCGAGTCGAAGCTCATGCCACTCGTGAACTGAGTTGGCTTGCCGCCTGTAATGGGCATCGTGAAAATATCTCCTAAGAAATCAAATGCAATTGTTTTTCCATCGGGGCTTACATCCAGGGACATCCATGTTCCTTCGGAGGTTTTGATAGGAATCCTGCGACCTACTTCCAATGGCAGATCTCTCTTTTTCTTCGGTTTTTCTTTTTTAACAGAATCTGCTTTGGCTTCCTTCTTGGGTTCTTGCGCCTGAGCGCATACCACGGAAAGCACCATCAGCAGAAGCAGTGAATAACTGTATGTTTTCTTCATAACGTAATAAGTTGTATGGCAAGATAAACCGATTTCTGAGTAATCTAAATCGCGTAATTATGTGGTCGGTGGCGATAGGGTATAAAAGCCGATTCCTCGGTTTGATAAAAAGCAAAAAGTCAGGCTTTCGCCTGACTTTTTGAAAATTTCTGTGAGTCTGTGTTTTTATTTCAATACACCCAAAAATGCTGAACCCAGATTATCCGCAATGTTTTTACGGTATTTGGCGCTTTTGCGGTATTCGTCCGTCAGAAATTCTTTCCATACGGCATCCCAATCGCTTTGTTTGGACATTACAAATGCCAACTCTTCGGGTTTGCCAAATTCAATGGCTTGCTTTTTCAGCGGCAGCTTTTTGCGATTGGCATCAACAAATTCAGTGAAATCAATTATGGTAAATAGTTTTGGATCAGTCGTCATTTTTTTGAAAATCTCCGGCCCCGAAATACCCGTGGTGATTGTAAGATCGGGCCAGTAGTCGCTCTTGA
>JAJTHV010000200.1 GCA_021300095.1 Flammeovirgaceae bacterium
AACTTTCTATAATATTAATAGTGGCATTTAGCGCATTCCAAACCTCCAATGTCTTCCACTTTCATCTTTGATTTCTTCGCAAACAGGTGGAGTTCATTTAATTTGTCGTAGTAAGCATTGTCCTTGGTGTTTACATCTGTCTTGCGATGGCAGTCAATACACCATCCCATCGTTAACAAAGAGTATTGCTTCACTACTTCCATCTCTTGAATTGGGCCATGGCAAGTTTGGCACTCAATGCCACCTACATTTACGTGTTGTGCGTGGTTGAAGTATGCTAAGTCGGGCAAGTTGTGGATACGAACCCACTCGATCGGCTTTTGTTTGCCTGTGTAAGAAGCAGTCTTAGGATCATAACCGATTGCTGAATATATCTTTTGGATCTCAGGAGATTCCTGTTTAATCTGCGTGTGGCAGTTCATACAGATATTAGGTGAAGGAATATTAGCCTGTTTTCCTTTCATCACACCGGTGTGACAATACTTACAGTCGATCTCGTAAGAACCAGCATGCAGTTTGTGAGAGAAGGCGATTGGCTGCTTGGGCTGGTAATCTTGTTGAACACCAATGGAATAGAGTCCATCAATTACGGTTTTGAATCCGATCGAAACTACCAAGAAAGTGACTAAGAAGATAAACCCGGTGCTGCGAGTAATGCTAGAGAAGGTATATGGTGAATTAACAACCTCTGCATCTTCTGCAGTAAGTTCTTTTTGATTCAAGAATCTCTTTAGAGCATTTACAATCAATCCTAAGATGATCAGCATCAACACCAAAATCAGAATCATCCCGCCAAGGATGGTATTCATGTAAGAAGATGGAACGCCCGAACCACCACCACCTGCTACATCACCACCAGGAGGCGGAGGAGGAGGTAAATCTATTTTAGATGCCTCTGCTTTTACATAAGCCAAAATACTCAGAATTTGAGCATCGGTGTAGCTAGTGAAAGCCGTCATCTGGCTTTTGTTATATTCATTATAAATTTTGTTGGCATACTCATCGCCAGAAGCGATTTTCTTGGCGGGGTTCTTCACCCATTCCAGAATCCAAGCGATGGATGGTGCACGACCCTCTACTCCAGCCAATGCCGGACCTACCAATTTTTGTTTGACACGATGGCATGATTTACAATTGCCATTAAATAAGGCCTCACCTGCGCTGATTGCGGCAGCGTCTGTCGGTATTTCTTGGGAGAAAGAAGTAATGCTTGTTGTAACGAACAGTACGATTGTGAGAATCTTAACGAGATCAGATAATCTATCCTTCATCATGACGCGTTTAGGTAACCGCTTTTTTACGGAATGGCACAAATCTACACTCGGAATGCATTATTTCAAATTTATTTTACAGATCAACCTATATTTATTTGACTCAAAATGAGTGATCGAACAAGGCAGGCGCGATAAGTCCGTAAATGTGGATAAGTTTGCAGGCAAAGCGTTGCCATTGTTTGAACAAATGAGTAGCTCGGTCTATTTAGAACTATTTTAAAGATCAATGAGTGTATGGATAGCATCAGTCCCTTCGAATATGTAACTGTTCTCATTTCCATCATCTTAGGACTGGGAATCACTCAAGTGCTCACCGGGATTGCCGATTTAATTCATCAAAGTAATCGGGTGAAAGTGTATTGGCCACACGCGCTGTGGGTAATTGTCATCTTGATTCTGCACATTCAGGATTGGTGGGCTACCTACGACCTACGCAGTGAAGCTTCCTGGAGTCTGGGTATCTTTTTATTTGTGATGATCTACCCGGTGGTTCTTTTCATCCTAGCGCGGTTGCTGTTTCCGTTTGGCCTTCAGGATGGAACTGTCGACTTGCGCACGTTTTACCTAGAAAACTACCGAAAGATTTTTCTTTTCGGTAGCGTGCTGCCCATTCTCTCAATCTTCGATGCGCTTCTGGTGAGAGATATGTGGATGGACACCCAATGGCTGAAACTGTTTTTTCCTGCTCTTCTATTAATAATGTGTATTCGGAAAAAGCCTTCAGCTGAATGGGTACATCAATTCATTGCACTGGCCTTCTTCTCGATATTAGTGATTACCATTATAATAGAGTGGAATAATTGGATATTATCGAATTAATCGAGGTAAGAAAAGCCAGGTCTTTTTCTTGTAGGCTTCAAACTCGGGATAACGTGCCAACGACTTGTCCTTTTTGATCATGTTAGGCACAAATGCTCCAAAGAAGAAGGCAGCGATCCCAATCCATCCCAGCCAACTGGCAGACAGCAGCGCGAAACTGACATAGATCATTGCCTCCCCAAAATAGTTGATGTTGCGGCTACGCGCGAAGAAGCCTTCCGTAATCAAACCCGGTTTGTACTTTATAGTAAAATACTTTTGAGCATCGCTAGCGAAGTGGAGCATCACTCCTACTGCATTTATCGCAACTGCCAAAGCTATCACTTCAATGGAGGGCGTTCGGCTCTGACTGATCAACACAAAAGGTGCAATCCAGTAGAGTGCCAGCACGGCAAAAACAAATATCGCGTAA
>JAJTHV010000328.1 GCA_021300095.1 Flammeovirgaceae bacterium
CTATTGGTAGTATTGTTATTCTTTAAAAAAGATGATAAGATAGTTTATGTTGATGCAGTGAAATTGATAAGTCAATATAAGGGCTTGGAACTATCGAAAAAGACCTTGCAGTCGAAACGTGCCGCATGGAAAATGAGGCTAGACACATTAGAAAGTGAGTTTAAATTGGCAGTGGATGACTACAATTCGAAAAAGTCAATCGCATCCAAGAGAGAACTTTCTTTGATCGAAGAATTAATAAAGTCAAAGCGGCAAGTTTATATTAATTATCAACAAGCGTTAAAGGATGAGTCGAAAAAGCAAGATGATGAATTGGCCAAGCAAATATTAAACAGGGTTAATGATTATTTAAAGCGCTACGGTAAAGGAAGTAAATACAAAATAATTTTGGCTGCAACCCAGTTGGGCTCAATTGCATATGCAGATGAGGGTTTAGATATTACTGATGAGGTTCTGAAAGGTTTGAATCAAGAATACGATCGGATGAATTCGAAGTAAGATCTATGAAACCCACGCTTTATTATTTCTTTGTAATCTTAAGTTTCATCTCCTGTAATGAGAGGGCTCAATCTGTACACGATGTAATAGATTATTGCAATGAACCTACCAATGGACTGCGCGCCGACTATGCTATAGGTGAATATAGGTTTGAAGTAATATATAGGCCCGTTGAAATTATTGTAGCTCAAGAGATTAAGTCGTTGTCCCTTACAGGACAACAGATAGATTCAGTACGTCAATTATTTGACGGCATTGACTATTTCTTACTAAGAATGCAAAAGAAAGGCACCGAAGTAGAAACGAGTTTTGCCAGGGATCCTATCAGATTTGGTGAAGTGAATACTTATCTAGCAACCAAGGTGGGGAGAGATATTAAGTTAGTTCATGCGGGTGATACAATCCTTGCCAAAGCGACCATTCATACGAGAACTTTTGGAAGCAGTCAGAGTACAGATTTATTAATTGCATTTGAAAGCTCTTTGATATCAAAATCTGGTGAATTTGAAGTTTTATTTGATGACAAAATCTTTGGAACAGGGCTTCATATGTTTGATTTTGAAATTAATAATATCAAGTCTATTCCTTCATTAGACCTAACTAAACTAATACTATGAGATTCTTAAGGAAGAAAGTGATTCAGCGGACTTTGTGCGCATTTTCAATAATACTTGCATTGAATGGAATAATTTTTCCAAACGTAAGTTATGCAATAACCACTGGTCCTCATCAACCTGAATTTACTTCGTATGAAGAAGCCAGTGCTACGGATATGGTTAATCTCTTAACTGGAGATTTTAACTTTAACATGCCAATCCTTTCGGTGCCCATTGGAACAGATGCAGAATTTACTTTACCACTAAGTTATCATGCTGGTATAAGCCCAGATCAGGAGGCATCTTGGATCGGACTTGGCTGGAATGCTAATGTAGGCTCAATTACACGAGGTATAAATGGATTCCCTGATGATGCAAACAATGATCCTCAAGTTGTAACGGTTCAAGATCTTACAGGTCGTAGAGGTTGGTCATCGAGTATTATTGGAATCATAAATTCTGGATGGGATTCCCAGGAGGGGTATTATGGGGCAATAAATCTTGGACTTACGGAGGTTGGATTTGATAGCAATGGCGGGTATGTCGGTATTGCGGGACTGATGATAAATGGAGATGGGGTGACCTTTAGCGCAGAGGGTTTTGCTATGGCACTTGTTCAAGTTGCTATGGCGCTTGTAACTCAAGGACTCTCTGAAGCATTTCAAACTATGGGAGTAGCAGGAGATATTTTATCGACTGCTTTTGACATTGCCAACTATGCATTAATGGTTTCTAGCCAATTATCTGAAAGCCCTACTCCCAATTCACCATCAATGGGTTATTGGGAATATACTAAGGAAACGGAAAATAATATTTTTTATACAAATTATTGGATTTGGCTTGACCAAAGTCGGATTGAGGATATGTATGGGGCGCTTTACTTGGATAAAGCGCCTACAATTTCAAATCAGAATCAACCTAATTACTTAAACCTAAAGACTTCATTAAATGGTGCGGATCAACCTGTTAATCAATTTCCAGTAACTGGTTCTGTTACAAATCGTGGTGCGGCTAGTGACATTAATATTGATTTATCAAGTACTTCCAACTATATAGATAATACTAGCCCTACATTATTAGCCTACGATAATTTTAATGTTAATGGGCCCGGCATTTCCGGAGGCATTAAGCCATATCGCATGGAAGTTGGTTCAGTTGGTGTTCCTCGAGAGATGACGGCAAACCACACACGACTTACACCGGTTCCTTATCTCGACTATGGAACAAATAAAGTGCCTTTTGTCTATGATGGTGCCATGGGCGGTCGTTATCTTAATCATGGAGGAGACCCTACAGCATCAGTTACAAGGCCAGGCTTTAATTTTGGAGTAGGGATTTCTTATGAAATTGGAACTGGTTCAACTGGTAATAATTACAATTCTCTTCGCTATAACCTTAATGATGTTGTTTTAGGTAACCAGAGAATAGGTGCTGATGCGACATCACGGAAGGAATTAGCGCAAGGCCATTACGTTGATTGGTTAACAAATGCTGAAACTAATGTTGCAGGAGGATATACCGGCACTGCCTATATGGATTATTTCAGACCAGTTAATCGAAGTCTATTCAGAGGAGTTTATGAATTTGGTGGAAGAAAAAGCTATTTTTCGAGCACAATAAATGGTCAAACGATAACTCTTTACGGAGCAGAAGCAAATGACTTTACGGATGGGCAATTGGTAGATTTAAAAGTAACCGTCAAATCTGGCTCTTACCCTCGGGTTGACCTGTATCAAGACCTGGCAGTTATTTCTCACACCTCTTCTACTTTGGTTCTGAATAGTTCATCTTTATTTCAGTATAACTCATTAAGTGTTTTAATTGAAATCACATCCAAGAGCTCCCCAAAATCTACTTCAGCAATTGGAGGCTTTGTTATAACCGATCCATCTGGAATGAATTACCACTACTCATTACCGGTTTATGACTACGATTTTTATTCTGAGACAATTGATAAAAGTGATAATAATAAACGATCGATAATATCTCGGACAGCGCCATTTGCGAATACGTGGTTGTTAACTGCTATAACTGGGCCAGACTTTGTCGATAGGGGTGGCTCTGGAAACAATGGTGACGGATTTGTTGACGACAGCGATTGGGGCTACTGGGTAAAGTTTAATTATGGAAAGAATGGTAAAGACTTTGCTTATGCTTTGCCTTTTAATAAGAATAAAACTACCAGCGATAATAATTATTATACCTATGCCAAAGGTTTGAAGGAGAAATATTTTTTGAACAGCATTGAGAGTCGTTCTCATGTGGCGATGTTTATCAAGAGTGATAGACAAGACAGTAAGGATGCAAATAATTCCAAGGCAACTCTCCGTCTTACTGAAATAAATCTCGTTACCAAGGATGTCTACAATCAACTTACCAGCACTAAATACCAATTGCCAGCTGCTAGCGGTTCCATTGCATTTTGCTATACAGATAACATGTTTTCAGGGTCAGCCATTAATACATACAGGGGCAATTACATGCGAGCCAGTTCAATAAAGAGATTACTGTTTAACCAAGATTATTCACTTTGTCAAGGTGTTCCTAATTCAACATCAGGAAAGCTAACACTTAAATCATTGGCAGTTTGCGGAAAGTACGATTCCATTTCAGGTAATCTTAGTAAGATATTTCCAGATTATAAATTTGAGTACGCTGTAAATCCGAATTTCCATCCAGATAAGTGGGATGGTTGGGGAATGCACAATAGTATGGGAGATGCAACAGGCTTTACGCATAAGTCGTCTCCTTTGGACTCTGATGGATCGGCCTGGTCGCTGACGAAAATTACCAACCCTGAAGGTTCTGAAATAGCTATAAATTACGAGCGAGATACATACACGAACATCTCTGGAAACCCATTTCCATCCAGTGATGCGATGTCAATTTGGGGTTCGAACACTCTAAATCAAGGGCAGTCCGGAGTTTTTGGATTCTATGTAAATGATGCTTCAAGACTCAAAGTTGGAGACCCATTAAGCTTTATTGGTAACGTAGATTATGTTTGCCCTACTAACAGTTCCCAGAATGGCTCAACCCAACAATCGAATTCATTCGGGACATCCGGTGTCATATCAAGTATTAACGGCACTGCCATTACGATGAGCACTCCCTATGCTACTCCTTGGAAATGCGGAATTGTGACCTCTGCGTATACCGTAAACACAACAGGAACCGCGAAACCTGAGATGAAGCGTGGGGGAAATATTAGAGTATCATCAATCGTACTTAGTGATCCTACAGGGCAGTCATACAAAACCCAATATCTTTATGCGAATGGCTCCGTTTCATCTGAACCAGACTATATCAAAACTTCTGATCTATCTTTTTATAACTATTTAAATTACCCAACCACCCCGGTAATGTATGGACAAGTTACTGTGCTTACTGGGAAACTGACAACGATTTCTGACTATCATTCTTCTCAGGTTTATGAATTTGTTACTCCGAATTCAAATCAGTACTCTATTACCACTAACACTTTAAAAAATAAGGAACTGGCAAGTCAGTATCCCGCAGGTTTTCCTGTCGTTATCCACAAGGATTATGCTTCGTTAATTGAGCATCAAATTAGCCTGCGAACAAATCAAATAGGTAAATTAAAATCTGTAAAAACCTACGACAAAATCGGTACCCTTACAGCAAGCACTGATTATATCTATACTGAAAGTGTTACAAATGATAATGTTAACAATTATCAAGGTATTTATTCGGAGGGAACATTATTATTTGAAGCTGTGATTAATTCAGGTACCAATGACCGCTACCATAGAGGGCAACGAACAACTCAATTCAGTTACCCTTATACTCTTCAAAGGGTTGTTTCAATGCAAGATGGATTTACTTCGAAATCTGAAAATTACAATTGGGATTTTATAACAGGAGCTATTTTAGAAACGAGAGAAACATCTCCACAAGGTGTGTATACTCAGCAAATTATAGAACCTGCCTACCAGTTTTATTCTGAGTTTGATTCAAAAGCAAAGAATCCAGCTTATAAAAACATGTTGAGTCAGAATAGAGCAACTTATCTATACAAGCTCGATCCTTTTGGATCTCGCACAGGTCTAATTGCTGCTACTGCTAATGTTTGGAAGAAAGACTGGGACAAGTACAGAATTCTTGATGTTAACAATAATTATATCGACAGCCCAGATGCTACCGTTCCTCAAGTTTGGAGAATGAGTGATGTCTATTCATGGAGAGGTAATTACGCTAGAATGTTAACTGATGGATCACAAAGTTATTCGAACGCTGATAAATTTAATTTTAGTTCTATCGGATCGAATACTATGTGGAA
>JAJTHV010000338.1 GCA_021300095.1 Flammeovirgaceae bacterium
CTCGATCGGATCGGTTTATTATGCATCTGTTAAGTGGAAACTTCAGCGAACCACCATCAATGCGTGGCAAGTGTTTATTGGCGGGTTCATGTTGCTGCCTTTTGCACTCTTCTTTGAGAGTGGCAATAATTCATTTGATTTGAAATTTTTGCTCTCGCTGACTTGGCTTGTTATACCAGTGTCCATTGGAGCCGTGCAATTGTGGTTGAGATTGTTGAAAGATGATGCAGTGCGCGCGTCAATATGGTTGTTTCTGTGTCCGGTATTTGGGCTGTTGTTTGCCACTATTTTGTTAGATGAACCATTTACCATTTTGACGGCTCTGGGTGCAGTGCTCGTTATTGTGGCGCTGTATATCGGCCAGATGAAAAAAGCGGCATAAAAAAAGCGCTGATGGGTGTCAGCGCTCTTTTTTGAGTTATGATTTGCTTACGCTAATTCTCTTAAATCGACAGGCACCACACGCGAAATTCCTTTTTCAACCATTGTGATACCATAGATCACATCGGTAGTCGTCATGGTGCGCTTGTTGTGCGTTACAATCACAAACTGGCTGTCCTTGCTGAAGCTGCGGATGATATTATTGAACTTATCAATATTAGCATCATCCAACGGAGCATCCACCTCATCAAAAATACAGAAAGGAGCAGGCTTCAACAGGTACATACTGAATAGAAGTGCAGTAGCCGTTAGTGTTTTTTCTCCTCCCGAAAGTTGATTAATGGTTAACGGGCGCTTGCCTTTGGGTTTGGCAATAATATCAATTTCAGAATCCAGTGGCTTGCTTGGATCAACCAACTTCAAATCGCAATCATCGCCTTCATTGAAAAGAGATCGGAATACGCGAATGAAGTGATCTTTGATTTGCTGGAATGCCACCATGAAGGTTTCGCTGGCAACTCCTTCAATCTCATTGATCGTACTAAACAGTGATTCTTTGGCTTTTAACAAATCTTCTTTCTGAGCGATGATAAAATCATTGCGCTGTTTGATTTCATTGTAAGCTTCCATTGCCATGGGATTGATCGGTCCCATATTGTCAAGCTTCTCGCGGATCTTAGTTACTTCCGCGCGTAATTTATCATCGTCAGCTTTTAACAGTGCTTCGGCTTCTTCCGGAGTTGATTCGCCAATTACAGAATCCAAATCCACATTAAACTCAACCGACAATCGTTCTTTTACGGAGTTGAGTTGCAGTTTACTTTCATTGATTTGACCTTGCAATTCCATCAACAGTGAATCGATGTTTTGTCGGTGGTGTTGTGTTTCGCGCAAGTCTTTGTCGTATTGATCAATCTCACCACGACCGGAATAATATTCTTTTTCTGCTTCGCTCAAACCTTTCTCCATTTCCTCCTTTTCGGTGTACATGGCAATCAAGTCTACATCATTGTTCTGCGTAGTCTCAATAATGGTTTTAGCTTCTTCCTCATTCTTTTTCAGTTCTTCAGAATTCGTGGCAATGCGTGCAGTGCTTTGCTCCATTGATTCTTGTTTGAATCGAATTTCCTGCTCCACACTTTTCACCCGATTCTCTTGCTGGTGATAGAAAATGTTTTGTTCATTGAAAGCAGCGGATTTCTGACTGAGTAATTCGTTTTGCACAGAAAGTTCACCGACCAATTTTTTCAGGCGCTCGTCATGCTGACGCATTTCAATTTGCGCTAATTCTGATTTCGGGCGAAGATCCTGTAATTCTGCATTCAACGAGTCGATCTTTTCCAGAATGTCTTCTCTGCGCAAATCAGCATTATTCAACATAGCCGAAAACTGCTCTTGCTTGGTGCGAACAGAAATATGCTCATCGCTTACCAGTTTGATAGAGTTTTGTGCCTCTTCAATCTGTTGTTTGAGTGTATTGTTCTTCAAGCGTTCCAATTCGCGTTGACGATCCATCAGCGAGTGACGGATGTCATCTACTTTCTTGGTAAGTTCTTTGATCTCCTTATCAAGTTTCTCTAAGTTTTTCGCGCGTCCGATTTTCTTTCCTTCAAACAGTCCAACCGATCCACCCGATAAACTGAATTTGCGTTTTGTTACTTTTCCACTTTTCGTGATGAATACACTGTCTCCATCCGAAGACATGTTTTTAACGTCACCTTCTGCGATGTATACTTTATCGAGAATAAACGACATCAGTTTGGTGTACTTCGGATCGAACTCGATGATTTGTGTTGCCGGAAAGGCATTGGGATACATTTGAATAGGAGAAGAGGAAAACTTCTCAAATGCATCGAGAATAAAGAAGTTAGCTTTTCCTTTGCTGGCATCGCTCAGGATGTTGATCGCTTCGTATGCTTCCGCTTCGTGTTCAACAATGTAGTAGTTGAGATAAGGCTCCAAATAGTTTTCAATCGCTACGCGATATTCTTCGCTTGTTGAAAGTACATCCGATAGGAGCGGAGCATTTTTTGTCCAACCTACATTTTTCTTTAGGAACTTAATCGCCTCCGGAAATCCTTCTAGGTTTTCAACCAACGACTTTGTAAGCTGATATTCATTTTGACGTGAATCGAGTTTACGACCATTCTCAGTCATCTCCTCGCGAATCATCTCAATCGTCTTCTCCAAAGAAGCAATTCGTTGGAAGGTATCGTCCTCGTCATTCTTTAGTTTTTCGAGGTATGAATTTTTCTGAGCGATTTCTTCATTGAGCAACACCAACTTCTTTTCGAATTCTGCTAGGCTCGTGCTTTGCTGATGCGTATCCGTGGTAGTTCTCTCCAACTCTTGTGTGAACGAAGAAATCTGTATCTCACGAATTTCTAAGTCTTTGTTAAGCTGAAATGACTCTTCCTGCTTGGCGCGGTGTACCTGACGCAAAGCATCGGATTCTCCTTGCAATGTGTAGGTAGCTGCCTTTTGCGCTTCAAATTCGCTTTTCAGCGCATCAAGCTTGTCAGTAATTTCTTTTAAGATGGCATGAGCCGATTCTCTTTCAGTTTCCAGACTTTGAATGCTGAAGCGAGCGCGTTCATTGCTTTTCTTATCCTGATCAATCTGATCTTTTAGGTTAAGAATGCGATCATTCAGTGAACGCAATCGTTCATTCTTAATCTGCTTGTCGCTTTCGTATTGACGAATTTTAGAAACGAACTCGTTGATGGCTTTTTGGCGAGAGGAAAGTGTTTTTTCTTTCAGAATCAACTCTGATTTTGATTTTTCAATCAATGCCTCTTTCTCAGCGATTTCTGCAGTCAGTTTTGTTTTGCGATCGTTCTCCGTTTCTGATTGCTTGTTGAGTAAGCTAAACTTATCTTTTTGCTTGTTAACAACTACGCGAGCTAAATGAATGCTCTTCTCCTTATAGTCTTCTTTGATTTTGTAATACTGCTCCGTTTGCTTGGCCTGCTTTTCAAGGCTCTTCATGTTCTTCTCAATTTCGAAAAGCAAATCCTCTACGCGCTCCAAATCAGCATCTGTATCTTCGAGTTTTTTGAGCGTTTCTTTTTTGCGCTTTTTGAATTTGGAAATACCGGCAGCTTCTTCGAATAGCATTCTGCGTGAGTTGTCCCGATCGTTCAACAGATCATCCACCATGCCCAACTCAATGATGGCATAGCTGTTGGAAGCCACGCCCGTATCTAAAAACAAGTTCGTGATATCCTTCAGGCGGCAAGCAACCCCATTGAGCAAATATTCGCTTTCGCCCGAGCGATATAGTCTGCGGGTGATGGTGATTTGAGAATATTCAGTGGGGAGAATGTTTTTCGTGTTATTGATGGTAAGCGAAACTTCGGCCATCTGTTGAGCCGATCGTTGACTGGTGCCATTGAAGATCACATTCTCCATTTTCTCGGAGCGCAGCGCACTGGTTTTTTGCTCACCCAGCACCCAGCGAATGGAGTCTACTACGTTCGATTTTCCGCATCCATTAGGGCCCACAATACCGGTGATGCCTTCATCAAAATTGATGACAATCTTATCGGCAAAGCTTTTGAATCCTTTGATCTCCAGTTTCGATAATTGCATGAGTCGCTAGAAATTAAGTGGTTGTTAAAAAAATAAGACGGCAAAGATAACTTTCCGATTGGCATTTGGAAAGTAGGCTATTCCCATTTCATGCACATTTTATCCAACGCTTAATTTTGGTCGAAAAAGGCTCATTTTGTTGAAAAAATGAATACATTTGTCGTTGATGGATAATATACAGTTTTGGATTTGGTTGATTGTGATCGTAGTCACCTTTCTGTCACGTTTCAAAAAGAAACAGGCAGATGGAGGTACGCCTACATTTGGCGGAGACGAACCATTTAATAATCCATCCGGGCCGACTCAAAAGCCTGTTTCGTTTGAGGACCTCTTGCGAGAAATTCAAGCCTCTAAGCCATCTCCCGCGCCAGCTTCCACCACCTCGATAAAGCCTTTAGTGACAGCCAAAAAGCAAGATTTCGTTGATTATGACGATGATTTGGAAGAGGAAGCAGTGACAGAAAGAGTAGATTATCGGGTTCGCGATCAGGATAAGACCTTCGAAACCTATGAAAAGGCCAAGCAGGCTGCATTTAACAGACTTTCTCTGGAAGAGACAATGAAGCTAGAGGATACGGAGGTTAAGTTTGGTCAATTTAAGGGGTATCAGCAAGACAGTCAGGTAGTTCCGGCTCTAGCTTATGTAAAGGATTTGCAGGATCCGGAAGGATTTAAGAAGGCGTTTATTTTAAGTGAAATACTAAACCGAAAATTTTAAATTCATTTTTTGGGATAAATATTACTTGCATGTTATAACCTATCCATTCAATTGGGTATTTTTTTTGGATTAATGCAACTTTAATGATTCTATTGGTTACAATATTTTTAAGGACATCATTTATCGTATAGTATGATTCTTTATTATCCATAATTTGTGTAAAAGCGATGAAAGTAATACTCCCCATTCTACTTTTCACCTTTCAAAGTTTTGTTTTTTTAGACACCGAAAAATGTCCTAACAAAATTTCCATTCTATCTCAGGATACAAATTCTGAGAAAATCAACTTTACCATTCGGGTTGAATCGGTCAATTCCTACCATTACACTCTTTTTGTTGTAAAAAATGGCTCTTTAATCGAGAAGAAAAAAGAGTTGAATAGTTCTGAATCAGAAATTACTTTTTCCGAAGATAAACTATCAGAGGGTCACTATAGAGTTGTGTTTAACTTCGGTGATGGAGGAAGTATTGTATGTAATCGAAAGTCAATTGAAGTACTAAATAACTGAGGATGTCTAAATTTTATTACTTATTTGGAATTTTGATTGTTTCCTTAACTGTAAGTTTCAACAGTTATGCGCAATTAACAGTTACCGCTGTTCCAACCGATGTAAAGTGTTTCAATGGAAACGATGGTGAAATACTTGTTACAATTTCAAATGTTGCACCATTGGCTGCTCCTCCTTGGAACGTTGAATTGCAATATCGTTTCTTTGACGGTAGCTTTTCCACTCTTGCATTTTATACAAATGTCTCGACAACCAGTTTCACCTTTAAAACTGGAAATGGATCATTAAATCAGCCAGGGGCAGACAGCTTTGGTATACCAGCGAATGGTGCAGGTGAAAATTACAGAGTGATAGTCAACGCCTCAGGTACTGGTACATTCATTCAGAAGAACAGATCGGTAAATATTACCATCAATCAACCACCTCAAATTCAAATTACTACTAATTTGCTTGATCCGGATTGCAATCCGCTAACAGGAGGTGTGAATGCTGATGGCACAATTGATTTAACAATCACCGGAGGGCTTGGTTCATACGCTGTTTCGTGGCCATCTACTCCTCCATCAACTCCAATTGCTCCATCGGTCGTAGTAAATGGAGGTAATATCGTTGTTCCTAGTTTAGATGGGGGCTCATATACGATTAGCGTGACGGATGCCAATAATTGTAACGTTACTCAAATTATTGCACTACCCATATCCACTTTGCCGAATGCAGGTACCGATTTTATTGTCTGCGGAACCTCAACAGCACTCAGTGGAAATGCACCGGGTGCTTCGGAAACAGGGACTTGGACTGGTCCTCCTGGAGTAACATTTACTCCTAATGCCAATTCTCCTACAGCCACGGCTTCGAATCTGTCTGTTGGAGTGAATACCTTAACATGGACTATCACCACAGCAGGCTGTACAGGAAATTCAGACCAAGTGGATGTAACTGTTACATTACCTCCCACTACTTCTGTAGCTGGGACTCCACAAACGATTTGCCCTTCTATCATTGCTACTTTAGCTGCAAATACTCCTGTAATTGGAACTGGAATATGGAGTGTGTCGAGTGGACCAAGTTTACTTTCCACTCAGTTTAGTAACACATCGAGCCCCTCATCTACTTTTACGCCTGCAGGTGGTTCTGGTAATTATGTACTTACGTGGTCTATCGGTAATGGCATTTGCCCTGTTTCCCAATCCAATGTTACAATAACTGTTTCGCCTAACAACACTGCCGGAGCGCTATCTTCAAACCCAACTTTGTGTGTCAACACAGTACTTACGAATATCACTCATACTACTACCGGAGCCACTGGCATCGGAGCACCAACGGGCTTACCAACAGGAGTGACGGCAGCATGGGCAGCGAATGTGATCACGATCAGTGGTACACCTACCGCGACTGGAACATTTAACTACAGCATTCCATTGACAGGTGGTTGTGGTACAGTGAATGCA
>JAJTHV010000324.1 GCA_021300095.1 Flammeovirgaceae bacterium
CGCGAGCAGTTGGAAGACATTATTGAAACACTGCCTTGGGTAGCTACTATTGATCAATATCAGCATTGGTTGTACGAAAACCCAAATCATACTGCGGAAGAACGCAAGGCCAACTGGAACCGAATCTTTGATCGTTTTGCCGATACGGTAACGGACTGGAGTGGATTGCAAGAGAGCAAAGATTACCTGTGGCAAAAACAGTTGCATTTGTATGAGGTGCCGTTTTATTATATTGAGTATGGCATGGCGCAGCTCGGTGCCATTGCGGTTTGGAGAAACTATAAGCGCGATCCAAAAGCCGGCCTGCAAGGATACATGAATGCACTTCAATTGGGTTATACGAAGTCGATACCTGAAATTTATAAAGCTGCCAACATTCAATTCGACTTTAGCAAAGCGTACATCAAAGAGTTGATGGATTTTGTGAAGGATGAGTTGAAGAAGATTTAGTAGTTGTTAACCTCTGCTCTTGTCCAGCAAGTCGCTGAGGTGGGTAGCTTCTTCGTTGGTGAGTTTTAAAACGGAAAGATCGGTTTGATCCATTTTGGAATCGATCTTCTTTAGGATTTTAAGACCTTCTTCGGTAATCACAACATCTGCTGCGCGCTTGTCATTGGGGCATTGCGATTTGATCACTAATTCTTTTGCGATCAGTCGATCGAGCAAGCGTGATACATCTGAATTTTTATCGATCATCCGGCTTTTGATTTCAGCTCCGGATATTTTGGAGGGATGCTGTCCGCGCAAAATGCGGAGGATGTTGAATTGCTGATTGGTAATGCCAAATTCTTTGAAGAAGTTTTTGTTTTGCTCTTCGAGCCACGCAGCCGTGTAAAGCAAATTGATCGCCAATTTGTGGTGCACGTTTCGAAACTTGGTTTGCTTTATTTCTTCTTCAATTTTCATGTACGAAAAGGTAAAAGCCGGAGAAAGAAAATCCCCGGCTTTTAGTCAATGATTGTTCGTGAATTATCCTTTAACGAATTCTGCGTTTGCTGCAATCGTTACTTCATCACTTACAATAGCTGAGGGGGTAGCACCACCTACGGCAAAATCTGAACGTTTGATGGTTCCAGAGATTTTGAAACCAGCAATCGTCTTTTTGTTATATGGGTGTGTTGCTGTTCCGTTGAACGTTACATCCAATGTTACCGATTTAGTAACACCGTGCATGGTCAAGTCACCAACCAATTTGTATTTCTTTCCTTCTACTTTCGTGAACGACTTGCTCTTGAAAGTAACCTGAGCAAATTTTTCAGCATCGAAGAAGTCAGCACTTCTCAAGTGCTTATCGCGACCTTCGCTGTTTGTGTTAATGCTGGCAGCTTCTGCTGTCAACTCGATTACGGCATCACTGAAATCATCTTTCGATGAAGTGATTTTTGCATCGAATTGGTTGAAAGTACCTTCTACATCAGAAACGAGCAAGTGAGTTACTCCGAATCCAAGTTTAGCATGCGACTTGTCTAATGACCAAGTTTGAGCGGACGCTGCTCCTGCTACCAGCAAGGCAACGAAAAGAATGTTAAGTTTTTTCATAGTTTGTTTGATTTGAGTGCAAGTATAACACAAGTTGAATAATATATGTTTAAACATGTATTATCTTTTTTGTTAAGTAATTGTTAATCAGGGAGAAAAAGTGATTACAAATTGATCCAGTAGGTGAATTTGACCACCAAAGCCCTCAATTTGGGCTGCCCGCTCATGTATTGTACACCCTCTTTAAATTGGTCTTCCACGAAGTAATTGTCGGTGTACACCAGAAAGAAATCGGAGGCTGGCTTGAAGCGCCATTGCAAGCGGGAATTGATGTTCACATTGTTGTTCTGATTGTTATACTGTACAAAAGTGGTCCAGAACAACTTGCGGGTAAACGTGAAGTCAAATTTGGGGCTGATCAGAATCAGATCCGCTGATCGATACGGACTGGGCAGGTTGATTTTATTTAAACTGAAGTCGATGGATACAACGGCCTTGGGTTGAAAGCGATAACTCACATTGCCATCTAAATTCACACGATGTCCATTAAAGTATTGGCCGGATCGGGTTTGCAGTGTGAAGAAGAATCGTTTGCGTGTGTTTGACTGAAAATTGGCGATGAGGGAATTGTAATAAAATTCGTTGCCCGCAGAAATTTCGAGACCACCGGACCCGGAAGGATCGAATGGTTTAAATAAGTAGATGTATTCTCTGCGCAGCCGTACAAAAAAGTTAGCGGTATTTTGAAATGAAAAACGATACCAAAAATTGATATCCCAATCGGTAGTGCCAAAGAGATCATTTTCAAAATAATCGGCATCAAAGCCGGGGCCATGGTTATTAATCAATTGTGACTTGGGATACCACGAATAGTAAATTTCTGGAGCAATTCTATTGAATCTCTTTCTGGGCACATAGCCAACCTCCGGATCGTAATTGGCGCCTACTGTTTGGGCATTGAGCGAAATCTGTAATTTGGGAACGCTGTACAGAAATGCTACCGTTGCTGCATAAGCACTGTCTTTTTTGGTTTCTGAAAAAGACTGATGATAAAATGCCTTTCCGTTCCATTTGTTATTTTTTGAAGCAAGATTGTAGTCAATTCCAATCATGCGATTGTATTTGTTGGGCATGAAAGTGAAGTCCGTACCTGTAGTGTCTTGAAACGCTTGTTTGTTAATCATCATTAAACCAATGTTGGAGCGCGCAAATACTTTTCGCTGAATGGCAGCTACCGTGTAGTTGGTGGATTTGAGTTTAATCAAATTGTCTTCTGCTGCTTGCATGGATAGAAAACCCACGCGCCAGTTGTTATCAATTTTACCGCTCAGGCGTGCACCTCCATAAATTTGATTTTGAATATTTTGTCCGGTGGATGGATCCGTTGTAAGGCCAATTCTTCGCGAGAAAAACGGACGCACGTTTCCGGAACCAAAACTTCCGAACAAGTCGGCATTTTCTAAAAAGAATTGTCTTTTCTCTGGATAGGAAATTTCAAAGCGACTGAGATTGGTGACTTGCTGGTCAACTTCAACCTGTGAAAAGTCGGGATTTATGGTTACATCTAAGTTCAATGCAGGTCCTAACGCAATCTTGGCATCACCACCTATGGCCATCGATCGATCGGTGGGTTGCTTTTCCTGAAAGTTGTCGGCATTCTTTGCAGCAATGTAAGGGATTACCGAAATGTTTCCCCCCGGGTGCCCCAGCGCTTTATCCCATTGCAGATCGCGTGAAAAAGCAAGCGTGGTAGGAGAGTAAACCCGCGGAATGGGCGACCAAGTACTCTGCTCGTTGTAATGACTGTCGATCCGATAAAAGTTGATATGCCACTCATCTATGCCGTGTTTGTAACGGATGGTTTTAAAAGGAATCGCGATTTCGCATACCCAACGGTCTTCCAGAATTTTCGATTCTGAGTACCACTTGTTATCCCAACTTAAATTCAAATCATCTCCCTGACTTCCGCCATTGGAAATCAACCCTTCGCGTTGCACGCCAAATGGATTCACGCCAAATAGAAAACCATTGGTTTTGTCCTGATAGGTATCCAATACAATCGATAGCCCGTCAATACCCGGCCCGCGATAATCTCTTTTCAAGGATGGTGTAACATACTTGCGCTGACCTTCATTGTGCATTACCCCGTAGATGTAGATGAAGTGATCATCATACGTCATGCGTATTTCGGTTTGCACTTTCGCGTAAGAGGAGTCGAATGGAAAGAGTTGTTTAAAATGTGTGGCTACCTCAGCCTCCTGCCAGTCGGCCTCATCCATATTGCCGTCAATCGTGATGGGAGCGGAGGCCTTTTTGATATGCAGGCCGGGCAACTGTGCTGCCACAGGCAGTGAAGCAATGAGTAGTAGGAAGGTGAATGCGCGCACAGCTTGAAAATGTAAAGTAATGATACGCGAATTCGGGCAACGTCTTTTTGAAAATTTGATGAGTGGTTTTACAGCTTTAAGTAAAACGATCGCGTCAGGTTTTGATAATCTTCTGACCACGCCTCACCTTCTCCATGCAGAATGAGTTGCTCTTCCTTCATCGGCAACTTCACTTTTGAAAACTCCAGCAGCCAGCGTTCCTGTGGTTTCCCTTGCCGGGAGTAGAAAGCCAAACGACTGGTAGCAAATAGTCCGTGTTGCTCCGCCAGCGATTGAAATAAATTCCCTTCTTCAAAAGGAAGAATGATGGCGAGCCTTCCATTGCTATTCAATAACCGAAGCGAATGGGTTATCAGTTCTTCAAACGACAGCGAATGGGTGTGCCTCGCTTTCGCGCGATGTGGGGTGGGAGGCAATTGACTATTAATAAAGTAAGGAGGATTGCTGACGATTAAATCAAACTGAGCGAGTGATTGAAAATCTTGCAAGGCTACCGAATGAATATGCATACGATTTGCCCATGGACTATTGTTTACATTCTCTTGCGCTTGCTCCGCATCTGTGGGTTCCACTTCGATGCCTTCGATCATCACATCGTTCGCGGTGCGTTGCGCAAGCATCAGTGCAATAATGCCGCAGCCGGTGCCCACATCTAAGATTCGACTAGCGCCTTCCACATTTACCCATGCTCCGACTAGCACTGCATCGGTGCCGACCTTCATCGCGCAGCGATTGTCTTCCAGCGAAAATTGTTTGAAACGGAACAAGTGATGAGGATTATATTAAGGCTACATGCTTTAAGCCTCGGGCTTCAAGCTGCTCACCTGCGCTGATAGTTCATTTCGAATTTAGTTTAGGCAACCTATAGCTTATGGCCTGCGGCTGGAAGCTAAACTCAAAGTCTTCTAAACAGTTTTTCAATGCTCTCAACTGTCACCTTATCTTTCCAATCCGGACCGATGGCATGTGCCCACATGTGCGTGAGATTGTACGATACTTTCGCCATAGCGGTGATTTGTTCATCCGTCCAATCTTTGGCCAGACCTTGTGGCAGATCAATTTTATGTTTTGCAATCATCGTCTTAAATTCTTTCACACCTTCGGGATAATAATCTTCCAGGTGATTGAAGGCAATACAGTTTGCATAGCAATGGCGCGTGCCTAATATTTTAGAAAGGCAGTACGATAAAGCATGGCATACACCTACTTCCGAATACGTCAAACTCAATCCACCCATCAAAGATGCAACCATCAACTTGTCATCGTTCTCTGCAGTTTGTCCGCTCTTTTCGCCAATGTAAATTTCGCGGCAAAGTTTCAAAGACTGCTCTGCGTAAGCGTGACTGTATGCATTGTTCAGTGTTCCGTTTTCCGATTCAATACAATGGATGTACGTATCCATACCGGTGTAAAACCACCAATTGCGTGGCACCGATGCAATCAAATCAGGATCGAGTACCACTTGGTTAAATACAGTCCACTCGCATTTTAATCCCAATTTTTTCTCAGGGCCAGTCAACACAGCCGTCATGGAAACTTCGGCACCGGTTCCTGAAATCGTAGGAACACCGATGTGATAAATGCCCGGCTTCTTGATTAAGTTAAGTCCTTGGTAAAGCTGTGAGGAACCTTCGTTGGTAAACATCAATGATACCGCTTTCGCGATATCCATGATTGAACCACCACCAATCCCGATGGCGGCAGCTGGAATACCCCGCGTAGTTTTTACGGAATCACGGATCAAATCAATTTGTTGTGTGGTGGGCTCATATTGATCGACATCAATGTACATCACAATATCGCCCGCTTTCGTAGGAATGCGATTGGCCAATTCTTTGCCTTTGAAATAATTGTCTACCAGGTAAAGCATGAACTGATCATTTTGATGACGCTGTGCTTCTACGATTTCTCCTAATTGATTGAAGCTACCACGACCGAA
>JAJTHV010000144.1 GCA_021300095.1 Flammeovirgaceae bacterium
ATGAAAATCCCGCAAAAGCAAGACTCCATTTTGAAAGAATTACAACGCCTTAATCAGAACATTGAAAAAGTACTCAAGGAAAACAAATCAAAACAGAACTGATTGACGAACTTAAAGGTCAGATCATAAACTACTCTTCGTGCTTGCGAGCCGGTTGTGCTTTGATCTCGCGCAGGTTGATATTGTATTGATCAAACAGCTTTCGCGAATCATCAATAAATGTTTTAAAAAGTGCTTTTGATATTTCGTCTTTGATAAAAGTCGTGGTGTCAGTTTCAAAATCATTCACCGGAAGGGAATAAAAATGCTGCTTCGAATCTGTCGTTCGGTACACCCACTCCAACAAATAACCAGCTGAGTCAATTCGCGTTGTAGCGAGACTGTCTTTAGTTATCTTACTTAGTTCCACCCGCAACATAGCACCTCCATTTCGATAACGAGGCCGTTGCCCGGAGATAAAATTGCCCAATGAATACGCCACCAGTTGCTGCTGTTCTTTTCTCCACTGCATTGGCTGCAACACATGCGGATGCGATCCAATCACTAACTGTACGCCCCATTGAAAAAATAATTCGGTCACCATTTTCTGCTCAGCGGAGGGCTGCGACTGATACTCTAAACCCCAATGCGTAAAAACAATAACCATGTCGGGTTTCAATTGCTGTGCCTTCAAGATGTCCTTGTGCATTTGAGCGGTGTCGATCAGGTTCACAATATTTGGCTTGGTCACACGAATTCCGTTGGTGCCGTACGTATAATTCAGCAATGCGAGTCGAAAGCCTTTTCGTTCAATAATCAGCGGATACAACTGGGCTCGCTCCGCGCTATCGCGAAATGTTCCGGTGTGAATAAATCCAAGGCTGTCAAGCATTTTGATGGTTCGCTCCACTCCTTTCTTTCCCCGATCCAAACTGTGATTGTTGGCCGTTACCAGCACGTCCATTCCGGCATTTTTTAAGGCTACCGCTAACTCATCGGGCGCACAAAATTGCGGATACCCTTTGAAGGGTGCTCCTGCTAGTGTCAATTCCAAATTACCAATGGCCAAATCGACCGATTCGAAATAGGGTTTTACAAATTGAAAGCACGCATCGTATTCATATTTTTTGATAACTGGGTTGTACGCACTTTGTATCTGCGAATCGTGTTGCATGATGTCGCCCAAAAACAACAACGACAAGCGTGTGGTGTCTTGCGCGAAAGCTCCAACACCTACCCACATTAACAATAAAACCAATTTACTTTTTCTCATTTACTTCACTTATCACGCTAAAATCAATTTCCCAAACAGATATACTTCGATCGTCACTAGCACTGATCAACTGATTCTGATACGGTGTCCATAACAATTTATTCACCGAAGTGCCATGCCCCGCGTGACGTCCTTTGTCAATTACTTTCAGAAGCTTCAAGGCACGTGTGTCCCACACCTTCACCGACTTGTCCATGCTGGCCGTAGCAAAATAGTTTCCATCCGGACTAAATACTAAATGATTGATGGCATACAAATGTGCCGCAATTTCTTCTACCGGTTGGTAACGATTCGCTGTATCCCACAATCTCAACTTCGCATCGCGACCTCCGCTGATTAAGTAATTAGAATTCGGTATGTAACTCAATGTAAACACAGAATTGGTATGCGCCACAAACTCGTATTTCAACGAATAATCTTCCGTTGAAAAAATTCGAATTGAAAAATCACTGAACGAAATGGCTACTTCACTACCATTTGGATTAACAGCCATTGCACGAATGCTCTTCTCGCTAATGTGCGTTCTTTTCTTGATTCGCCATTCCTTCAAATCTATTATGGTTAAAGAACCATCGCCACCGGCAACCCACAAATCATTACCAATCGATTGAATATCAAAAATGGCTGCATTTGAAATTTGCAAAGAGGCTAACTCCTTCTTGTCCTTCCAATCCAGCAGATGAATACCCGAATAATTCTGAGCTGCTATCAACTGATCGGTGTCTTTCAGATAGTGCAAAGCATAAATAGAGTTCGGCAGTTTGGCTATCAGTTCACCTTCCTCCGGCTGCGCTAAATCCCACCGCGCCACCATGCCTTTGCCATCGGCTGAAAAAAAATGCTGCGCATCACCACTTGCCTGAAGGGTGTAGACGCAGTCGGGATGACCCGTGAGGGTATGGACTTTTTTAACGAGTGGCGTTGGCATTTTCTGCCTGAATTAGAGAATTGAAAATTTTTTCACAAAATTGGGCTATTAACTCATAGCAACCAATGCCTCTCCACAAAATAGAACAATACAATCAGGGTGGATGGGGTATTTGGCACATTGAAGAGACCGAAGAAGAGTTGGCTTTTGACGCCTTTGAGCAATCGCCAGTTGAATTGGTAAGTACCACCAAACGGTTGGAGTGGCTTGCAGCCCGTGTGTTAATCAGACAGCTCATCGAACAAAACAAATTTACCTATAACGGCTTGGTAAAAGATGAATTTGGCAAGCCCTTTTTGCGTGATTTGTCGCTGCAAATTTCGTTAACGCATTCTTTCCCTTATGTGGCAGCGCAATGGCATGCTTCGCTGCATGTAGGCATCGACTTAGAACAGCCTAAAGAAAAACTACTGAAAGTGGGCCCCCGGGTATTGTCTCCGGAAGAGTGGAATGATGCAAACGGAGATTTGACCAAACTGTGCATCTATTGGTGTGCCAAAGAGGCATTGTATAAAAATTATGGCCAGCGAGGGCTTCATTTTGCGCAACATTTGCTAATTGAGCCTTTTGATATGAAGCTGGCCGGATTTTTGAAGGGTACTATACATGACAACGACCAAAAACAAAATGTACCTTTGGAGTATCGGGTAGAAAACGATTTTGTAGTGGTTTTGACTAAACATGCTTGATATGCAAAAACTAATTTTTATTCTATTGTTCGGTTTCATTTCCGCACAAGCTCAGCAAGTTCAAAATTTCAGTTTGCCGAATGTAAACGATGGCAACACGGTGGAGTTAAATCAATTCACATCTTCATCTGCCATTGTGGTGATATTTACGAGCAACGAATGCCCATACGATAATTATTACAAAGACCGTTTAAAAAAACTGATCGATCAGTACAAAGGAAAGGTTCAGTTTCTGTTGATCAACTCAAATGTTGACCCGCAAGAGTCAGCAGAGAAAATGGCCATTCATTATACCGATTTAGGAGTTCCGTATCTGGCGGACAAAGAGCAGAAAGCGATGGAAAACTTTGGGGCGCGCAAAAGCCCAGAAGTATTTCTATTAAGCCCGCAACTGAATATCGTTTACAGCGGAGCCATCGATGACAATCCGCAAGTAGCTACCGACACGAAACAAAACTATTTGAAAGATGCCATCGACAAGTTTTTGGCCGGGCAAAAAATAGAGGTGGCTAACAATCGGGTGCTGGGTTGTACTATTAAGCGGAAATAGAACGACTTGGTGACTTTGTGATTTGGTGGCTCATGGTATCTCTTTTATTGCCACAAAGTCTCAAAGGCACAAAACACAACATCATATTCTTACCCTTCTAAAATCCGAATTAAATCATCATTGAGATAATACACCTCTTTTCCTTCTCGTCTGGGGGTAAGAATTCGAGCTCTTACTAATTCGTCCATATATCTAGTAAGCGTAGTGCGTGATGATTTTTTAAATACCACGCCTAAGGCTTTCGCACGGCTATACGGTTGGCTAAAGAGAACTTCATTAATATCTTTATTGTACCACTTTATCCGTTCTTTGCCATGAACTAAGGTGTTCTCCATTTGATTGGTAATTTGGTTCACTAAATCATTGGTCAGTATCGATGTTTTCTCCACCGCATCGAGCATGTAAAGAATCCAATCCTTCCATTTACCCTGTTGGGTTACCTCTTGCAGTCTATAGTAATACTCTTCTTTGTTGAGAATAATATGCTTCGACAAATAAAGCACCGGGCTTGACAAAAGTTTTTTATTGATCAAATACAAAAGATTTAAAACACGCCCGGTTCGTCCGTTGCCGTCTTGAAATGGATGGATAGCTTCAAATTGATAGTGCGCAACACACATTTTCAGTAAGGGATCTGTTGGGTACTTTTCATCGTCATTGAGATAATCCAATAAATTCTTAATAAGCGCTTCAACGATTCTTTCACCCCTCGGTGGCGTGTAAATAATCTCACCTGCCCGAAATTCGCTATTGCCACGCTTGATTACCACCATCGCCTGAGGGGGGCGAATCGCAGCCTTCGTATCTTTTATTTGTTGAAATATTTCAATAATCAAATTCTGGTTAACTGCCCCCATCTTAACCAAGTGACGATATCCTTGCCATAAAGCTTCTCGGTATCGCAACACTTCCTTGATTGCCACATTGGCATTTTCTTCTTTCGTAGTATCCGAAATGGCTTTGTAGAGCTCGTCTTCTGTGGTAAAAATGTTCTCAATCGCGGTGGAGGTTTTTGCCTCTTGCAACGCAATCGTGTTGATCAACATTTCGGGATTTGGAAGCCGCAATACGTTACTATTAAAGCTCGCCAATGCGCGAGAAGTCTTAACCAGCTTCTTTAAAATCTCTGGATCATGCTCTATTTCGCTTGCCAGGGGCAGTAAAGGCAAGTCATTAAATGGTGTATTTCGATCAAATTTGGCCATAACATGTCCATTTTTACCTCAAAAACTGGACATGACGCAAATATATGCACGAAAACTGGACACATAATCACCATATGTCCAGTTTTTCACCAAAAACTGGACATATCACAGAAATATGTCCAATTCAAAAAAAGCTGTTAAACGGGAAAGGAACAGAGAAGCTTTTCAAACCCCCAAATCTCCGCCATCCGAAATTTCGATGAGCAAGAGTTTCACCTCTTCGGCTTTGGCATGCTCGCCAATTTTTTCAAAAGACATCACCAAGTTACGCAAGGCGCGTCTGACGATCTCTAAGTTATTACAAGGCTCGTAAAAGGAAGTCTGTGGAACGAGATGCAGTTCGTTGATATAGTTTTCGATGTCTTGCTTCGAAAAGATTAAACCCCGATTGAAGGCATTAATATAAAATTGATGCTTATCGTCTTTGTAGGTGAGGATAAACAAATTCGGAAGGTTCACTCCGCTCACCGGTAGCTTTAGTTTCTGCGCCACCAACATGTAAATCACACACAACGTAATCGGGTTGCCCTTCCGCGACTCCAACACAATGTTAATCATCGAGTTGCCGGGCGAATGGAAATTCTTTGTGTTGGCTCCGAACTTCAATTTATTAAACAACACGCTGTTGATCACCTTCACCTGATCATACGGATACAAATCCGGGCGAAACTCCAACCACGTGTCGTAGTAAATTTGTTCCAACTCCTGCCGCAATTTCTCCAATTCTAAATCGGGGTATTGATACGTAGCCAGTATCCACATGCCCGTCAGCAAATCTTGGTCAGCTGACAAATACCACTCCTTTAATCGTTCTTTGAGTAATTCGTATTGGAGGGTGTGAATGAGTTCTTCGATGCGGCTTTGAACATGCGGGTTCAGATTACTCTCCCACTCATGCTCCAAAAAAGGAATCGCCTGCTTTCCCAGCGACAGAATCTTTTCCTCTACGTGCGAACTAATCTGCTTGTCCTCATCGTCCAGTAAAGAAACCAATGCCTTTAATTCACTTTCTTGCATCGACCCTAATTTGAAAATTTTACAATTTGAAGATTTGAAAATTAAATCCCACTTAAATAATACTGTATTAAAACACTTTAAAAGAAACACTATTAAATTTCCCGAAAGGTTAATTTTCAAATCTTCAAGTTAACCCATCTTCAAATTACTAGGTCATTTTCAAATTAGCCCATTTTCAAATTGAAAGGTGATTTTCAAATTTTCAAATTAATTAATTTTCAAATTACCTACGTTTGAATCACCCCCACATTAAACTTCTCTACCGGTGCGTGGTTGGCGGCTGCGATGCCCATCGAAATCATCTTACGTGTTTCGAGCGGATCGATCACACCATCTACCCACAAGCGCGAAGCCGCATAATACGGACTCAATTGCTCGTTGTAGCGATCGGTAATTTCTTTCAACAATAAATCTTCTTCTTCCTTCGAAATGGTTTTACCCTGCGCCTTCAACGTGCTCACACGAATTTGCAGCAGCGTCTTTGCAGCTGAGTTTCCACTCATCACCGCGATCTGTGCCGTAGGCCACGCATAAATCAATCGAGGGTCGTAGGCTTTGCCACACATGGCATAGTTTCCGGCCCCATACGAGTTTCCAATAATCACCGTAAACTTCGGCACAGTCGAGTTTGCCATCGCATTCACCATCTTGGCGCCATCTTTAATGATACCTCCGTGCTCGGCTTTGCTGCCCACCATAAAACCACTCACATCTTGCAAAAACAACAGCGGCACTTTGCGCTGATTGCAATTCATAATAAAGCGCGCGGCTTTGTCGGCCGAATCCGAATAGATCACTCCGCCCATCTGCATCTCGCCTTTTTTATTCTTCACCACTTTGCGTTGGTTGGCCACAATGCCTACCGCCCAACCATCGATTCGCGCAAAGCCACAGACAATTGTTTTGCCATACAACGCTTTGTATTCATCAAAGGCAGAATCATCCACCATGCGTTTGATGATCTCCACCATATCATACGGTTTCGTGCGATCCGATGGGATCATACCATAAATCTCTTCCGGCTTTTCTTTGGGAGATACAGTAGCTATGCGATCAAAGCCCGCCACTGCTCGCGCTCCGATTTTATCAAACAATCCACGGATGTAATCGAGGCATGCCTGATCATTCGGGAATTTATTATCTGTAACACCTGAAATCTCGCATTGTGTTGTAGCACCACCCAAGGTTTCATTATCAATGTCTTCGCCAATCGCAGCCTTCACCAAATAGGAACCCGCCAAAAAAATGGATCCCGTCTTATCCACAATCATCGCCTCGTCCGACATGATCGGCAAATACGCACCACCTGCCACGCAGCTTCCCATAATCGCAGCAATCTGAACAATGCCCATCGCAGACATTTTTGCATTGTTCCTAAACTGTCTTCCAAAATGTTCCTTATCCGGAAAAATTTCATCCTGCATCGGCAGAAAAACACCTGCACTGTCCACTAAATAAATAATGGGCAGATGGTTTTCCATCGCAATCTCCTGCGCGCGCAAATTTTTCTTAGCGGTAATCGGAAACCACGCTCCGGCTTTCACGGTGGCATCGTTGGCCACAATCACACATTGTCTGCCTTTCACAAAACCAATACCGGCTACCACTCCGCCCGAAGGGCATCCGCCTTGCTCTTTGTACATGCCCTCTCCGGCAAAGAGTGCTATCTCTAAAAAATACGATCCTTTGTCGGTCAGGTAGTCGATGCGCTCGCGCGCGGTCAATTTGCCTTTCTGGTGCTGGTCTTCAATTTTCTTTTCACCACCTCCCAGCATGGTCTTCTTTGCTTTCGACTTCAGTTGAAAACAAAGCTGCTTCAGTTGATCTTCGTTCTTATTAAATTCTAAGTCCATTCAGTGGTGTGGGTTGCAACAGCCAACTATTTCTTTTTTGCAGCAGCTTTTTTCTGTTCTTCCTCTTTGCGCTTGTCGCGCTCAATCTTCTCTTTGCTTTTTCCGAGAGGTCCTAAAAAGTGTTTCGGGTTGCTGTTGAAATGCACTACCAGCGTATCCAGGTTTTTCACCAGCCGGTTGATGTTCACGTACAAGGTATCCTCCGTCAGCAATTTGCTCATCGTGTTATCTCCCTTGTTCAGGCGGGCGAGCGTCTGATTCAGATTGGTAATAGCTAGTTGTGTTTTTTGCAAGGTCTGGTTCAGCTTCATCATCTTCAACGAATCCGAAATTGTTTTGAAATTATTCAGCGTTGGGCGCAATTCGGTTAGCGTGGTGTTTAAATTATCCGCCACACCTTTTACGGAGCCTGATAATTCAACAATCTTAGAATCGGCTGTAACCAATGTTTTATTCAAAAGGTCAGGTGTGGATTGCAGCTTGGCAAAAATCACTTCCAATTGCTGCGAGTTTTTCGAAAGATTGTCAATAATGCCATTGAATTTACGTAGCGTAGTTTGCAAATCCGAAGCTACCGGAGTAGCCGTTTCCGAAAGCACATCAAACATGCCCTTGGCCACTTCCGAGCGAATGGTATCTCCCGGCTTTATCCTGTTTCTCGATTGGCCTATTCGTAACAAAACCGATTTACTCCCCAACAGCGAGCTATTTAAAATAGCCGTGGTAGAATCTGATAATGGAACATTCGAATCAATCTCCATCTCCACCAGCACGTGGTTGTTTCTATTTTGCATCAAGCTAATGGCACTTACGCGACCCACCGGCATACCATTTACCAGCACCGGGTTTGACACCGCCAACTGGTCAATATTGTCATACACGGCATAATATTTGGCCGAGCGCGAAAAGAAATCAATCCCCTTCAGGTAATTAAATCCGAAATAAAGCATCGCAATAGCAATCGCAATGAAGAGCCCCACCTTAAATTCTTTAGTTTTCACGCAGTTAATTAATTGATTCTATTTCCGTCTTATACTCCTTAAATGCCCGATAAATACCAGAGGCAATCAAATCCTGCCCCTCATCTGATAACAAAAAACTTTCCTCCTTGCTTTGCGACAAAAAACCGGTTTCAATCAACACACTGGGCATAGCAGTTTTCCAAAGCACAATAAATCCCGCTTGCTTCACACCTCGGCTGACTCGCCCCGCCTTTGTTTTAAATTGATTTTCTACCTTTTGTGCAAACCGCAAACTACTTTCATGATACGCACTTTGGCTCAAGGTAAATAAAATGTATGATTCCGGGCTCTTCGGGTCAAAGCCCTCATAGCGCTGTTGGTAGTTTTCGTCCATCAAAATCACCGAGTTCTCGCGCTTGGCCACTTCAAAGTTGCCTTTGTCTTTGTGCAAACCCATCACAAATGTTTCTGTGCCATGTGCAGGCGCGCCAGGCACCGAGTTGGCATGGATACAAATAAATAATTGTGCTTTGTTGCGGTTGGCAATGTCTGCCCGTTCGTCCAGGGCCACATACTTATCGTCTTTGCGGGTATAAATCACCTTCACATCCGGAAAATTCTTTTCAATGTAAGCCCCCAACTTGAGCGAAATCTTGAGCGCCACATCTTTTTCTTTCGATTTTTTACCCATCGTACCAGGGTCTTTGCCCCCATGGCCCGGGTCAATCACAATGGTTTGCAGCTTAAATTCAACAGGTCGAAACGTAACCGAAGAGTTTAGCAAGGTTATTGCTACTAACAGAAGATTAAAAGGGAATTTGCCCACAGCGATTATTGAAGGTTGCGTAATTGCAATAAGTTTGTGTAAAGTTGTGAATTTTTCATTAAAAGGTAAACTGTTGAAGACCAAAGGAGGGCTATTGCACCAAATGCATAGCTGTTTTGTGATTTGTGGGGGCATGGCCAAGCTGGTCGCAGTGGCCACCGGGCTTTTCGCTACAAGCCCTTCATCGGTTCGGTCTTACTTACAAGGCCGTGTGGATAGGGCTTTTCGCTTCAATCCCTTGCCCGCTTCGCACGCTTATCCCGCCTCCCGCCAATTCGCAGTTCGATTAACCTTTTCTTTGCTACTATTAACCGCTTCTCTATTTTCTGTGCAGGCCCAGCAGCAACGACCTCGCCCCGAATCACCACCCATCGGCAGTCAACCGCCCCCTTCCGTC
>JAJTHV010000456.1 GCA_021300095.1 Flammeovirgaceae bacterium
ACGATCTCCAAAAAGTGAGCGTTGGTTTGAAGCACTCAGAGAGCATACCGAACATTCAATATATACGTGAACTTATAGATATATATCTTAACGCCAATCGAAAACTCCCCGTTTTAAGGCTTAACATCGACCATAGATGGTCGATGTTAATTTTTTAACATCGACCACTTGTCCGATGTTAGTGTCCGATGTTTGTTTTAAGGCCGTTAAAACACTCGATTTTAAGTTTTAACACAATGGCAAGAAATGCATGCCGAAAGACCGACTCATTGCTGTTCATGCTACTACTCTAGCTGCAACCAATGCTTTACAAGCAAAGGTCTTTGAATGCTTGATTTGGCGGCAAGAGGTCATGTCGATCAAAGTGCACGAGGTTCGAGGATCTCACAACCTGTATAATCATGATGTCATTGCAGGAAGCTCGTTCTGCTGTGAAAATGGTCAATGGGACCGAACGTAAGACCAAGAGGATTGCTGAAAATGTCGATGGGATCGAACGTAAGCCAAAGAGGGTTGCTAAGGAAGAGGACACGAAGATGGCAAAGGAAGAGATTGAAGAGTTGGAGACAAATTGACAAATCTGCAATTGACAAATCTACAAATTCCGTTGATGAAGAGGTGATCGATGGAAAGAAGAAAACCCTTTTGTCGAGTGGTGGTACTGTCTCAGACAATGGTGTTGTTGCACCCCGCCGTGTTCCTTATTGCGAGTGGTCTCCATGCTTCATGGATACCTTTACGAATTACGATGACATGATGAGTATCGGAGCCGAGCTTGAGGAGCAGGATATCCCCAACAAGTCTATCCGCTTCTGTCTTTCGCGAAATGGCGGGCAAGTTCTTTGGTAGGCTTGGAGTCGGAGTCCGCAGGAAGCTTCCCACGTGCATCGCGGGAGAAATCATGGATGCTTACCCAACGGGTCGTGGAGAGTAATACGTTGGTTTCAAGCCTGGAAAGGCCGATATCTAAATCTCATATCTAAATCTAAATGTTATTGAATACCTAGGACGTCTCTTGATCTGTTGAATCGCCAATAGCTGTACTTGCTCCGTCGGTTCGTGGTTTCGTTTGGTGTTTCTTCGCCGTTTGCCCATGAAACGTTCGCAGTTCCTGTACAACGGGGTGTGATGTAGTGCAGCCCCTCGGACCTTTCAGGTGATATCGTTGTCGCATCGGCCATATTGCCAATCCTTCTTCGGTATGCATTATCTCGAAACAGGACGGACCTCGGAACTTATCCAGCTGATGAATGCGCCGGTTCGAATCAATTTGGACGGAAGCATGTGCGCTGCAACCGCATGTGTCGCAGATAGATACGTTAGCTTTCACTCCCGCTAAGCCAAGATCAGGATTCATGCTTGTTACTTCTAACTGACAAACACTGCAGGCCTTTCGTTTCTTTGAAGAGATGGCTTTGTGTTTCCTCATTGCTGCCGGAATTGATTGTTCTGGTCTCTGCAGAGGTCTTTCGATTTCAACATCATCCTTGTAATCCAACATGCTCTGTGCAACAGACATCATGAATTCATGTCGACGGAGGGCAATCTTCCCCCTGCTCACTCTCTCGGACGCGGCAAGATTCCATCTCCCATAGGTTACCGTTCCTCTTGCTTGGACAGCGGAAGATCTTGCCTACTAGCTGCAAATCGTTTGGGAACAGTGTGCGAAAGTTTGGCTCAAAAGTACGTTTCAGGTACATGGTACTAGAAGCTTTGAATCTCTTGCCAGCAAAGGCAAAGCGCTGTCGAGACTTCTTGGTTTTGTGCTCCTGCGACAGATGAGACTCTGTCACCTGTGAAGGGTTTGTCCGACCAGTTCTTTTGACATCGGCTGGTTCACTGTATGAGAAGGGCAGTGATCACTGTCAGGATCACTGCCGGTCTCTCTGTCGGCTGGAAAGGTGTCCGCCATGGTCGAGATCGATTTTTCCATTGTTTTTCAGCGGAAAACTCCCAAACTTTAGTGCTGTAGCTACCGAAGAACTTGTATCTTGAAGATGACCGCCATACACTTCCCTATGTAGTTTTTCATGCTCTTTCCAACTGTAACAGTTTTATTGGCTGCTTTTGTTGCAGAAGCTAGTTTTCTTAGTTTAAAAGTTAACATCGACCATAGATGGTCGACGTTAATAAACATCGACCATATATGGTCGATGTTCCCGAATGGCGTTAAATCTGTTTTATTTCAAGGGATGCGAAATTCGAGGTTGACGTAGTACGATTTTTTTTGACGTAGTACGAATTTGACGTAGTACGAATTTTTGACGTAGTACGTAGTACGAATTTTTGAGTTTTTCCCCTCCCCCGTACGAGAGAAAGATTATAACGAGACTCCACTCGACTCGTACCGTCAGAGGGGGCAGCTAGAGGGGGCATTTTCGGGGGTGACGTAGTACGAATTTGACGTAGTACGAATTTTTGACGTAGTACGTAGTACGAATTCCATCTGACGTAGTACGAATTTTGATAAGAACGCGCGAGCATCCCTTGGCTTAATTCTAAAAAAGTGCTTTTAAAAGGTTTTTCGCGAGTTAAATAAAATAAAAAAAGGTGTTTTGGTTAGAGTTAGGGTTCTTTGTCGTATGTGGTTTTTTTTTTCGTGTCTTCCTGCATCTTTTTCATTTTGACGTGTAAAAATAATAATAATACGTATCTCACCCGTTGATGAGGACTACTAGCTGTAGTGTAATGTATCGTAGTGAAAATCGCAAATCAAAATCTCCAGGTGACGATAGTCATAGCTGAGGCTTGCTGTACAAGTGAAAAAATAGTATGCAATAGCATATTGCACGGATCATCCAGCGGCAATAACGATACGAGACACTTGGAACCGAATGAATCCTACGGTTCTTCCTCTCCCAACCTGACGTACGTCTCCGACCATGTAAGACGCCCAAGAAAATAAAGAATGACGATTGTTGCCATTGGAAAATGAAGTAGATGACAGGGGGGGGCGTTTCTGGACGGCGTTTTTCAACAACCGGTAGATGATAGGGGGTAACC
>JAJTHV010000148.1 GCA_021300095.1 Flammeovirgaceae bacterium
AACCTCCGTTTGCTCCATCTACATTTATTTTCACAAGGCTGTTTCCTGTGCCTTGCACATTGCGGAAATCTGTGATCTTCCAGGCCACATTTTCATCTACGGTATTGCAAGCCGATGCGGCCACCGTTCCGGTTATGTAAAAGTCGATGCTATTGGGTGCAGGCACGGCTTTGTTGGTGATTGAGTTGGAGGTGTAAGGAGGCACGAGTGTACACCCTCCCAGGCCTGGTGTCATGGTGCATGTTACCACATTGTTGTTGCCCAAGGAGGTATTTGTATAAGTAGCGGAAGTTGCTCCAACGATAGGGGCTCCGTTGACATACCATTGGAAGGCAGGAGTACCTGCATTGGTGGCCGTGGCGGTAAATGTGCCTGTATTGTAATTAGAGACAATTGCATTGGTGATGGTTCCGCCCGTTGTATTGATGGAAACATCTACGAGGAGTGGCAAGGTAGGGGCTGTCGCACTGATGTAGCGCAGCACGTTGTTCTGGTAGTACTTGACTACGTTGGCCTCTACAGCGATCTTGAACACATCGTTGGCAGCGTAGGCGGCTTGGAAAAGGGTTCCGCTGCTCGACTGCCGTACTTCCCATTGGGCATCATTGCGCAAGTAGATGGCATATTGAATAGACGTCCAGTTGGCGTCCGGGTTGGTGTTGCTCAGACCGGCCATGCGGAAGGTATTGGTCTCGGTTGCAGTAAACTGAAAGTATCCGTTATTGGAGACGGTGTTCCACGAGGCGGCACCCCCGTTCCAACCTCCGTTTGCTCCATCTACATTTATTTTCACCAGGCTGTTTCCTGTGCCTTGCACATTGCGGAAATCTGTGATCTTCCATGCTACATTTTCATCCACGGTATTGCAAGCTGAAGCGGCCGTTGTTCCTGTTATGTAAAAGTCGATACTGGTAGGAGCTGCCACGGCTTTGTTGGTGATAGAGTTGGAGGTGGCAAGGGTTGTGCCGCAGACTCCACTATAAGTTATCAAGCAGGTAACAACTTCATTATTTGCCAGCGATGTATTAGTATACAAATTGCTTGATCCGGATTGCTTAAGATTAGCAGGAATAATGGGTCCAACATACCAATCATAAGTTGGGCTTGCTCCCGGATTTAATGCTGTGGCCGTGAACGATCCCGTGTTAAGATTTGAAACAATAGCGTTGGTGATGGTTCCGCCCGTTGAATTGATGGAAACATCTACGAGGAGTGGCAATGTTGGGGTTGTCGCACTGATGTAGCGCAGCACGTTGTTCTGGTAGTACTTGACTACGTTGGCCTCTACAGCGATCTTGAACACATCGTTGGCAGCGTAGGCGGCTTGGAAAAGGGTTCCGCTGCTCGACTGCCGTACTTCCCATTGAGCATCATTGCGCAAGTAGACGGCATATTGAATAGACGTCCAGTTGGCGTCTGTGTTGGTGTTGCTCAGACCGGCCATGCGGAAGGTATTGGTCTCGGTTGCGGTGAACTGAAAGTACCCATTATTGGAGACGGTGTTCCACGAGGCGGCACCTCCGCTCCAACCTCCGTTTGCTCCATCGGCATTTATTTTCACCAGGCTGTTTCCTGTGCCTTGCACATTGCGGAAATCCGCGGCCTTCCAGACCACATTTTCATCGGTAGTGTTACAAGCAGAAGCATCAGCAGTTCCCTGAATGTAGAATTCGAAATTAGTTGCAGCCGCTAATGAAATGGTATAATAAGCACTTTGGCTGCATTCCAGTGCAACCCGATCAGCATTAGACAATGCACTAGGAAAAACAGTAAGCTCTGACAATGAGCCGTTTATAAAAAATTGATTCCCATCGTAGCTACCAATCCACATCGAAGCAGCACTTGTGACCGAAGAATTAAATGCCCCACTCGAGAGTGAATTCACTCCATTTTTCCAGATATCTCCTTGGGTGCCATTTCTTCTAAACGTTGCAATGGAATAGCTTGGCCATACCAATGGTGTTGATATTCTTCCTCCGGCAAAAATGTTTCCAATGTCAAAATAGGTGGATCCATCGCTCCATGATGCATGAAGATTATATCGATTTGCGCCACCATCTGCATTCGACAAAAGCGATGATTGAACCGTTGCATTTTGAAAAACGAAATTACTCGTTGTTATTGTCCCACCGGTGGTTCCCTGAGCGGCAGTCATCGAGCTGAGTAATGTTTGCCCTCCGGAGAAAATCATAGTTGGTCTTCCATTTTGGGTATCAACGACACCTGTATTAACAATGCGCGGCTGTCTGGCTTGAGTAGCCTGAACGGCATTTCGGCCAAACCCACTCTGATCATACCATATAGACACGAATCCGCTTCCACCACCAACAAAGCTTAATAAGGCTGCCTGATCTAAATCACCACCTGCTGTGAAACCAATATCTTGTGTGGTATTGTCGCTGTTTCTTCTCACCTGAATCGCAAAGCCCGTATAAGTGGGGCTCAATCTTCTTAGTGAGTAAGAGGCTGATGTTGCGGGTGTTAAACCAACAATTGAATTTAAAATAGGTAACGAGATATTGTAGCTAATGCTTGATGTGCCGCATGTGTTACTCACCGTAAGTAATCCGGTATAAGTTGCCCCCGCTGCCGCGGAACCTCCTATGGGAATCACGATTGGTGTTGCGGGTAAAACTGCATTTGTCACGTTAACGAAGCCTGCGCTGAGGGCACCGGCACCCCAGGAAATACTATAAGTGGTTGGGTTTCCCGTAGTTGCGCTGTACGAAAGATTAGTTATGGCCGATCCTAACTGAAGTGGCGAGATGGATCCTAAAGTGATGGTCGGAACTATAAAGAAATTACTTTGATTGCACTCTACAGTTTGCCTGTCTGTGGATGATAACGTACTTGAAAAAAGAACGAATTCGGATATGTTTCCATTAAAAGCACCATAGGTACCAGAACCAATTTGTGTAGAGGCGAAAACAGTTGGTCTCGGGCTAGTTAAGCCAGTTCTGACTAATAAAGAATTTAAGTATACGGAAGGAGTTTTACTGGCGTAGATTACATCGATAACGCTTAGCCCACTCACCGTTCCGGAATAAACTGCCGTTGGTGGCATATAGCTATTGCCATGTTCGTAATTTGAAATACCATTTGTGCCAACGGAAAGGCCTTGCCCACCATTCGTACCGCTTTGCGTGGCGCCCAACAAATAATTTTGCCCGGATGTACCTGATGTATTTGAGTTTGATTCAGCATCTATCTGATGCGTAGCGGAGGGTCTTGCAACAATGAAAGTTGAAAAATTATTGCTTGTAGAATTAGTGAAAGTTAGCTGGTCATCGATGCCGTCTGTAAACAAAGAGGGCTTTCCGTTGACCACATCAATAACACCGGCATTTATGATTCGTGGTTGAAGGGTAAACGTAGGTTGAGAAGCATCCCTGCCAAAGCCACTTTGATCATACCAGATCGCCACGGTACCTGAATTTATTCCAATCCATGAACCTAATGTGGTTGCAGTTGCGGGACCACCTCCAGCAGCACTTACTTGAGACGACAATGATATTGTCCCCGATCCATCAAAATAAGCATCACGTAGTTCATTGTCTGAGCTTCTACGTATCCGAAAAACTGGTCCTGTATAAGAAGAGCTTAGCTGGCGTATACTAAGCGCGACAGCAGAAGGCGTTGAAGCGCCCAAGCCTAGATTGTCCAGTGTATTTTGGCCAAAGGAAGTGTTTGTTGCGCAAAAAATCGTCAATAGAAAGACGACTGCCAACGGAGAGGGGGGGGGATACTTCATTGTTTAAAGCAATTTAGATTTAGATATCAAAAACCACTCAAATATAACTCTACTCTAGTCTATCGCTAGCTTAACTGTAGGTTTATTTGATGAGTTAATTCGCTTACTCCTTCTCCAAAAACGGATAACGATAATCTGTAGGTGTTACAAACGTTTCTTTAATGGTACGAAGTGATACCCAGCGGAGTAAGTTTACTTTGGCTCCGGCCTTGTCGTTGGTGCCGCTGCCTCTCGCGCCACCAAATGGCTGCTGACCTACTACGGCTCCTGTTGGTTTGTCGTTGATATAAAAATTGCCTGCTGAGTTGCTTAGTTTTTTGGTCGCCATCTCTACCGCATAACGATCGCGTGCTAAGATGGAACCCGTTAATGCGTACGGAGAAGTCTGGTCAACTAATTCTAAAGTCTGCTCGAAATTTTCTTCGTGGTAGACATAAATGGTCACAACGGGCCCGAAAATTTCTTCGCACATGGTGATGGAGCTGGCATCTTTGGTGAGTACTACCGTTGGTTCGATAAAGTAGCCTTTGCTCTTATCGTACTTACCACCCGCGATGATTTCGTTCATCGGATTTTGACGCGCTTTTTCAATATATCCCGTGATAGACTTAAATGCTTTTTCGTCTATGACTGCGTTGATGAAATTTCCGAAATCTTCGGTTGGTCCCATCTTCATGCTGTCGAGGTCGGCCAGTAGATATTTTTTCACATCTTCCCATAAGTTGGAAGGAACGTAGCAACGCGATGCAGCAGAACATTTTTGACCTTGATATTCGAAGGCGCCACGTGCAATGGCTGTTGCCACTTGTTTTGCATCCGCACTTTTGTGCACCATGATAAAATCTTTACCACCTGTTTCGCCAACAATGCGAGGATAGGATTTGTATTGATGAATATTCTGCCCGATGGTTTTCCAGATGTTTTGAAACACACCGGTGCTGCCGGTGAAGTGGATGCCACCGAAGTCGCGGTGACTGAAAATCACATCGCCTGCATCGGGGCCGGTAACGTAGATTAAGTTGATGACGCCATCCGGCAAGCCTGCTTCTTTCAATACTTGCATGATTACGTTGGCGGCATAGATTTGTGTGTTAGCAGGTTTCCACACTACGGTGTTACCCATTAGCGCTGCACTGGTTGGTAAGTTGCCGGCAATGGCTGTGAAGTTGAAAGGTGTTAGTGCAAATACAAATCCTTCCAGCGGACGATATTCAATCCGATTCCAGACGCCCGGTGATGATTCGGGTTGATCGCGGTAGATTTCGCCCATGAAATGAACGTTGAAGCGCAGGAAGTCGATTAGCTCGCAAGCAGCATCGATCTCTGCTTGAAATGCATTTTTAGATTGCCCCAACATGGTAGCTGCATTGATTTTGTAGCGATAGGGTCCTGCTAACAAATCAGCGGCTTTTAGGAATATGCTTGCGCGATTTTCCCAACTCAATCCGGCCCACAATTCTTTAGCGGCCATGGCTGCGTTGATGGCTTGTGTTACATGTTGCTTATCCCCTTCGTGGAAATACCCGAGGAGATGTTGATGATCGTGGGGAGGATTGAGTGGCTTTTTGTTTCCGCTGCGTACTTCTTCGGCACCAATGTACATTGGAATATCTAGCACTTGCGCGCGGGCTTCTTCCAATGCTTTTTTTAACGCAGCGCGTTCTTTGCTGCCGGGTGCGTAGGATAATACAGGTTCGTTTTTGGGAGTGGGAATATTGAAAAATCCGGTTGACATATTTTTGAGTTTAGATATGAGACATGAGAATTGAGTAGTGCGATTTAAGCGATGCAAATTAACAATATGAATGCTATTATTATAGTTGTTTGATCGCGACTTGGAGCTAATCCTCCTAGGTCTTAGTTCGGAAGTAGAAAGACCTAGGAGGATTAATCGTTATTATAATAGTTGTTTCAACTCGGCCAGGCTTTGGATTTCGTGGGTGAGTGGGGTTTGGTGCGCTACTTTTTCGGGGTTGAAATAGATGGTGTCGATTTGGGCGTTTTTTGCTCCGCCCATATCGGTGAGTAGATTATCGCCAATCATGGCTACCTCGTTTGGTTGCAGATTGTTTTCGCGGAGGGCAAATTCGAAAATTTCTTTGGCGGGTTTTTTATGGCCTGCTTTTTCTGAAGTAACAACGCTTTGGAAAAAATGATGGATGCCTCCGCTCTTCATTTTGGTGTCTTGTATTTCGCTGAAGCCGTTGGTGATGATATGCATGGGATAATTGGGGTGAAGATATTCCAGCACTTCTTTGGCATGTGGCAACAGGTTTTTCTTTTTGGGTGACTGATTAACATAATCGGCTGAGAATTGCAGTGACAGATCGTATTCATCGACATCAAATTCCTGAAACACGCGATGGAAGCGCTGCAGGCGAATGACGTCTTGTTTGATTTGGCCGGTGTCGTAGAGATGCCAGAGGCCGGTGTTTATTTTTTTGAATGCAATATG
>JAJTHV010000008.1 GCA_021300095.1 Flammeovirgaceae bacterium
ATGAATCCGATAAAGAAAAAGTTGATAGCAAGTCCTGCAACAAAACCAATGGCGAGCATCAGCGTCTTCTTTGGAGAAATAGGAACCACAGGTATGGTGGCTGTCGAAAGAATTTTAAAGTCGGGCGTATTTCCTGCCTGCGCTATTTCAAATTGTGCTTTGGATTGCATCATGAGAAGGTAAAACTCCTCGTACAATTTGTAAAAACGCTGATTTTTAGTGAACTCCGTATTTTTGTCCGGCATAGAAACAAAGTCCTTTTCGAGTTTGTTTTTTCGGATGTTCAGTTCTATCGCTGTTTTCTGCCATTCCTTTTTAAGTTGCGCCAGTTGTTCATACACCAACTCACGTGCCGTAGTAAATTCTTTTTCTTTTTGGCGAAAGGCGAACGTATTCTCATTATAGGCAAGACTCAGTCGGTCCCGGTCTTGCTTCAGTTGCTGTAGCGTTTCTAATTTCTGATTAATGTACTCAGGCAGAAAATTCTTTTGTTGTACACTAATTTTGATTTTATCGCTTAATATTTCGTCAGTGATTTCACTGAGAAGTGCTAAACGTTTGGTTAAGACAAACCGCTGGGAGTCTACTTGATTGATGGCCAAAATGGTTTTCTTTAAATCTTCATTCAAGTCACTGCTCTTATTTTGGAGAGTAAAATTCTCAAAATAGTTCTCGTAATCTTGCATCCGTTTTTCAACCTGCAGCAATTCATTGTTAAGCCAGTTAATTTTTTGACGGTTGGCCAGATTTTTTTGCTCGTTGCTGTAAAAGATGTAGAGCGAATCAATGGTATTCACAATGTCATACGCCTTCAAAGGATTATAATCTTGAAAGGCAACGCGTATAGTGTTTGCATTGAAGCTAAGCGGATCTACCTTCAAATTTTTTGATAAGTAATCAATAAGAAAAAGTTTACCATTAATCACAAATTCAAAATCATTCGCATCCGCAGCGGGTTTGCAAGGGGTTTTAGAAATAACCAATCTGTTGCCTTTCACCAATAAGGGTTGCCCGAATTTACCGGCAATAAATTCCTGACTGCCATACAGCCGTATCTGGAAGGAGCTAGAGTCAATAAAGTTGAAAACAACTGGCAGATTGTTAAGATTACTGTTCGCTAAGTCGTGTTCCACTTTAAATGGAGATCGCTTATACATCTCATCTTTCAATACATTCCCAATGCTGTAATAGCTAACACCAAAATCCAGTGAATCAATTACGCGGCTCAGAAATACTTTCGATTTGATTTGCTCTATTTCTCCAGAAACTACATTGATGTTTCGATCTTCAACAATGGTTTTGATCCCCAGCTCAGTTGCATCTTGTTTGATATCTAGTTTTAATTCAGAGGCGGATTCAAAGACATCTTTAGTCCACCGCGTAGCGAGGTAGGCTGCAATATTGCATATTAAAAATATAAGGACAATCCACCACTTGGCCTTCATTGCAACGGCAACTAGTTTATCAATATCAATTCCCTCAAATGAAAGAGGTTGCTGTGAGATTTGATTTTTGTCTGGGGATGTCACGAGCTTAGTTTACACTTCTAATCACAACTACTAACGTGGATAAACTAACAATCAAACTAATGACTGTAAAGTTGTCTCTCAAAGCTTCCGTAAAGGGCCTGCGAATGGGTTCCACATACACCACGTCACCGGGTTCGATGAGCATGTTGCCTTCTTTAAAACCCTGAATGGTACTGAAGTCAATTTGAAAAACATGTTCACCCCGAATGAGTTTAATATTGTTGGCTTTCGCCTCGTTGTTCAATCCTTTGGCCAATGCTAATACTTCAATCAAGGATACATTTTGATTAGTCAGTGGGATCACTTGACCACCAACAGCTCCCAGTACAATCACACGTTTATTCACAAAGGAGAGCCTTACGAAGGGATCAGAGAAGAATTTGGCATATTCTTTTTGTGCGATTTCTTCCGCTTGTCGAATGGTTAGCCCGTTGACTTGTAGTTGGCCAATCATTGGAAATTTTACCAGCCCATTGGATTCGACTAGATAATTGAAAACATTCGTGGTTGTAGTTGCCGCTACTGCATTTTGAGTAAGCTCCGGGTTAGGATCAACTATGCGCTCACCTTTGTTGGTGAACACATCCAATTGAAGAAGATCATTGGGTTGAATCAGGTAGTTTTTATCTACCGAAGCAGCTTCTCGTTTAAACTGCTCGGGCTCAGCCTGCGGTGTAGAACGAAACATGATGTTTTGCTTATACGAAGCACATGAAACAAGCAGGCAAGACCAAAGAGATAAAAGAAGAAATTTCCGCACCATTAAGAGGAGTTAATTCTTCTTCAAAGTAAAGACTTTCTTTTGATAGAAACTACAAAGCTTGGCTTTATGCGGTCACTTTCACCGACTGAAGGGCGTTCAAATATTTGGAGATGACGATCTTTTCATCGAATTCCTCCTCCATTTTTCGTCTGCCGTTTAATCCCAGCGTCTTCAATACGTCATCGTCAAAGTTTGCCATTTGACTCATTTTCGAGGCGAGATCATCCGAATCTTTCAGTCTGCACAAAAGTCCGTTATGGTTGTGGTCTACCACATGATGGCAGCCAGGTACATCGGTGGTAATAATTGGTTTGGCAGAACTGGCCGCCTCCAGTAGTGTGCGGGGTGTCCCTTCGCGATAGGATGGCAATACAATGCAATCCGCTTTAGAGATAAAGGCACGAACATCTTTGGTGGTGCCTAAATATTCTACTGTTTTAGATTCTACCCATTGATTGATCGTTGCAATTGGAATACCTCTTTGGTGTGCTGGATCCTTGGCTCCAAGTATTTGAAAATGAGCATTTAAGCCGGATGATTTTAGTTTTTTCACAGCATCCACAAACTCCATCACCCCTTTGTCAGTAATCAAGCGCGAAATCAGTAGGAAAGTAAAGGGCCTGTTTCGATTGAATTGCACGGCTGCAAATTTCTTCAGGTCGATGCCAGATCCTGGCACAAGATCCGTCACTTCCGATCGAATCAACTTACGGTCAATAAATAACGTGCGGTCATCCGGATTTTGAAAAAAATACCTTTTTCGGAAAACGAAAGGCAAACTTGTACATTTTGATCGCTACAGACGAAACAAAATTGTCTTTCAAAAAAATGGTGCCAAGCCCACACACATTATTAATGGTAGGAATGCGCAAAGCGGCCGCTGCCAATGTGCCGTAAATGTTAGGTTTGATGGTGTAGTGCAACACTACATCCGGTTTAATTTTTTTGTAGATGAAGAACAACTCGAAGAACAACCCAAAGTCCTTTAGCGGATTGGCTCCACGGCTGTCCATCTTCACATCGTGGTTGATACATCCTTCGCGCGCCAGTATAGCGGAAAATTGATCAAAAGGGGCTACTGTGTGAACTTCATGTCCCTCTGCCTGGAGGGCTTTAACCAGACTCATTCTAAAATTATAGATGTTCCAGGCAGAATTTAATACGATTGCTACTTTCATAAAGGCCAACTGCCCCCTTTCTTTGACAGAGAAAAGGGGTAAGGTTTAGGGTGTTTAGTTTACGGACTTAGCCAAATCTTTCGATTGCGGATAATTTCCGTCTTGTAAATCTTGCAAAACTACAAAAAAGTAACCCTTCTTAGCACCTCATTCTTAATAAAAGTATGTTTGCACCATGATGGATCACGTGGTGAAAAAAGCAGTACTCGTTGCATTGGCCGATTCCAAAATAAAAAATGAGGAAATCAACGAGCATTTGGATGAATTGGCTTTTTTGGCAGAAACGGCCGGAATAGTGGCACTCAATCGATTTGTGCAACGGCTTCCACACCCGGATGTGCGTACGTTTGTGGGCAAAGGAAAGCTGGAGGAGATCAAACAATTTGCCTTTGGCAACGGTGTGCTAACCGTGCTTTTTGACGATGATTTAAGCCCTTCGCAACTACGAAATCTGGAAAAAGAGTTCAATCCAGGCGATCGGGAACAAAAAATCAGGGTATACGACCGCAGTTTGCTGATTCTCGACATTTTTTTAATGCGAGCCCAAACAGCCCAAGCACGCACGCAGGTAGAATTGGCCATGAATCAATATTTGTTGCCACGCCTTACCCGTATGTGGACGCACTTGGAACGACAGCGAGGCGGAACGGGCTCTCGTGGAGGTGCCGGTGAAAAAGAAATTGAAACCGACCGAAGGATGATTAAAAATCAGATTTCGGTATTAAAAGAGGAACTGAAAAAAATCGATAAACAGCGCATTACACAGCGCAAATCCAGAAACAACATTGTGCGCGTCTCATTGGTAGGTTATACCAACGTAGGCAAGTCTACCATTATGAACCTGTTGGCAAAGGCGGATGTAAAGGCAGAAAACAAGCTTTTCGCGACAGTAGATGCCACGGTGCGTAAAATGGTGATTGGTGATATCCCTTTTCTGTTGTCCGACACAGTTGGATTCATTCGCAAACTGCCGCATCATTTAATTGAGTCTTTTAAATCTACTTTGGACGAGGTGCGGGAAGCCGATTTACTCTTGCACGTGGCCGACATGGCACATCCGTTTCATGACAATCATATTCAGGTAGTAAAGCAAACGCTGGCTGAAATTGGTGCCGGAAACATTACCACCATCTTGGTATTGAATAAAATAGACTTACTCAAACAAGAGGAGCTTGATTTTGAAAGCATCAAAGGCCGCTATCGTGAGCTAGGCTTTGATGAAGTGGTATTTATTTCTGCCATCTCCAAGGAAAATATTCAGGCATTCAAACAAGTGATCTTTGAATCGGTGCGGAAGAAGCATCTGCACATCTATCCTAACTACATTCAATCAGAGGCGTCCGCTTATCTTAATTTAGGGTAGTGATTTCAATATGTTGAAAATCCTGTCATCCAAAGAAATTCATGAATTAGATCGGCATACGATTGAAGAAGAAGGAATTGCTTCCATTGATTTGATGGAGCGTGCGTGCAAGGCATTTACCTCGTGGTTTGCCATTCGTTACCGTCCGGGAAAAAAAATAGGAATAGTATGTGGTGTTGGCAATAATGGTGGCGATGGATTGGGCATCGCGCGTTTGCTCGCGTTAGAAGGCTTTCAGATTCAAGTGATGGTGGTTTCTCAAGCAGCTAAGCCCACATCTGATTTCGAAATCAATCGTAAACGACTTCCTTCTCAAATTCCTTGTCGGGATTGGATTGAATCCGAAGAAACGCAATTGTTTTCGGGAATTGATATTTTGATTGATGCACTCTTTGGCTCCGGCTTATCGCGTCCGCTGGAAGGCGCAATGGCACGTGTTGTTTCAATGATGAACGGCATGGATGCCATCAAAATAGCAGTCGATATTCCAAGTGGCTTGATAATGGATCGCCCCAGCGAAGGAGTCATTTTCAAAGCACATCGAACAGTATCTTTCCAGCTACCCAAACTGGCATTTTTTATTCCTTCCAATGCCCCGTATGTGGGCGAATGGAGCTTAGTAGATATTGGCTTGAGTGCCTCTTTTTTATCGAACCAGCCCTGCCAACATTTGCTCGTCACGGAAAGCGATATGTCGAAGCTTTTGATTCCGCGTAAGCGATTTTCACATAAAGGAAATTTTGGTCATGCGCTATTGATTGCCGGGTCTTCCGGAATGATGGGTGCTTGCGTGCTTTCAGCAAAAGCGGCAGTGCGGGCCGGAGTAGGTTTGCTTACCGTTCACATCCCAAAATCAGAAAAAAGTATTCTGCCTATTGCCTTGCCTGAAGCGATGACCGAATACGATGATCATGAAACCTGTTTTTCAGGTATTTCCTCACCGGAAAAATATTCGGCTATTGGCATTGGCCCGGGGCTTGGCAAAAAGAAGGAAACACTCCAAGGAATATCAAAGTTGTTGGAAACCTATCAACGGCCCATGGTACTGGATGCGGATGCCTTGAATTTAATGGCCGAAAACACCCATTTGTGGCATTTGATTCCTCCGGGAAGCATTTTGACCCCGCACCCTAAAGAATTTGAAAGGTTGGTGGGTGCATGGAAGGATGATTTTGAGCGATTAGAAAAGCTTAAAAAACTGAGTGCTCAACTGAAATCCGTAATTATTCTGAAAGGAGCGTTTTCTTCCATCGCTTCACCGGACGGAAAAATATTTTTTAATCCAACCGGCAATCCGGGCATGGCTACCAGTGGCAGTGGCGATGTGCTTACCGGAATTTTAACCGCCATGTTGGCACAAGGCTACACGAGTGTGGATACATCGCTGATTTCTGTCTACATACATGGATTGGCAGGTGATTTGGCAGCACGTGAATTAGGAATGATTTCTCTAATTGCCAGCGATATCGTTAACTTTGTGCCGAAAGCATTTTTGCAGATAAAAAAAGGAATTTGAGAGACTTTAAAATTTTGGCTTACAATTTGCATCTAATGCGTATAGAATCCGTAAGTAACTAATATGAACGTTTGGAAAACCTGTCTTATTGTTTGCAGCCTGGCTTTAAGTCAAATGACTTTCGCTCAAGGCCGCGATGAGGTTTTTTCTTCAGTTATAGATCCTGTTAAATCAGTTCAGGTTTATCCCAATCCAGCCACAGAATTCTTAACCATCACTTTTGAAGCCCCGGTTGCCCGGAAAGTGAAATTCACGGTTCACAACATCATCGGAAGTGAAATTGAAGTTGAAGCCGAGGTGATGGATGAATTTGAAGTTAAAATCAAGGTAAAGGACCTCCATGAAGGCTATTACTTCTTATCCGTGCAAAACGGAGCCACGGCTCAAAAGAGCACCCACAAGTTCCTGAAACGGTAGTCTTTCATTTACTCTTCTTATTTACTTACTTTCTGACTTAATCGTCAGAATTTTTGAATTCCGTACTAGCTATTGATATTGGAACAACGAGCACAAAAGGTTTGCTGATCACAAACTATGGTGTTGTTCTAGCCTCGCATCAAGTAGCCTATCCTACCCATTATCCGCGGCCGCATTTTGCCGAACAAAATCCGGAAGAGATTTTTGCTGCGGTCGTTTCCGTAATCCAAACTATAGCAGCTCATCATGAAGTAACAGTTATCTCATTTAGTGCTGCCATGCACAGTATCATGGCGGTAAATGGGGAAGGGAAACCGCTAAGCCCATTAATTATTTGGGCCGATACGCGCAGCATTTCGCAAAGTCAGGAGTTAGAAAAGATCGGATTACGACAAGTTCTATACGAAGAAACCGGTACTCCGGTGCATCCCATGTCGCCATTGTGCAAGCTACTTTGGTGGAAAGAGAATCTGCCGGAGATGCTCAAGCGAGCACACAAACTCATTTCGATTAAAGAGTATGTAATTTTTCGCCTGACGGGGCAATTTTTAATTGATTATTCGATTGCGTCTGCCACGGGTATTTTCAATTTAAGTACGCTCAGTTGGTCTTCCACAGCACTCAATCAGCTGGGCATTTCGTCTGATAAATTTTCAGATCCGGTACCTACCCATTTTTCAGTTGAGTTGACGCAAGATCAATCCGCTTTTCTGGAATTAAAGAATTCGGTAAAGTTGATCATCGGAGCAAGCGATGGATGTTGCGCGCAGTTAGGAAGCGGAGCGACACAAGAAGAAGACATTTCGATTACGGTGGGCACTAGTGGGGCAGTGCGTAAAATGAGCAAGACTCGTTTAATCGATCTGCAAGGGCGCGTTTTCAATTACATACTCGATCCGCACAACTTTGTATGTGGTGGTGCTACCAACAATGCAACAGCTGTCATCCATTGGTTTGCCAAACAGTTTTTACAAAAGCCAACAACCACATTGATTGAGTTTATCGATCAGACAAAAGAAATTCAAGCAGGCTCAGAAGGATTGTTGTTTTTACCGTATGTTTTTGGCGAGCGCGCTCCTATATATGATGCAGCTACCAGTGGTGTTTTTTTAGGAATTACCGTACAACATTCGCAGCTGCATTTTCAAAAGGCGGTAGCCGAGGGTATTTGCTTTGCGCTGAAATCAATACTAGAAACATTCCACGTTTCTTCACACCCTTGCCGATTGATTGTAAGCGGTGGCATTACCTATTCATCAGAATGGCTGCAAATGTTAAGTAATGTTTTGGGTAAAGAACTTCATGTGGCTACGGATCATGATGCATCGGCAATCGGAGCTGCCATGATTGCCTTTCGTGCGGAAGGAATCGAGTTTCACCAAAGTCAGCCGGTTTCTACAAAGGTGCTGCCGAACCGGGAGCACACGTTGATTTATGAGAAGTCGTATGCTGTTTATAAGACACTTTATGAATCTTTGAAAAATACATTTCACACACACCATCAATTGCTGAATTCATGCCGTTGATCATTGTTGGATTCGGGATTTTGTTACTGCTGGCCTTGATCCTGCTAAAGGTAAAACCATTGTACGCGTTGTTGATTGTATCAGCCGTGGTGGGTATTGCAGAGGGGCTTGGTTTGGTAACTACCCTTCAGTCGATCGGATGGGGAATTTTTGATACGCTCAGAAACATTGCTCTTGTTCTTTTTCTGGGTGCGATGTTTGGCAAGATGATCGAAACCAGCAAAGCGGCCACCACCATTACAACTACATTGATTCACTGGTTTGGAGAAAAAAATATTCATTGGGCCATCATGCTTACCGGATTGATCGTAGGCATTCCTCTTTTTTACAATGCAGGATTTGTTATTCTAATTCCGCTGGTTTTCGCCACGGCTAGTGTGGCGCGTGTTCCTTTATTGTGGGTAGGCATTCCCATGGCGGCCTCACTTTCGGTTACGCATGGTTTTTTACCGCCACATCCCGGCCCCACGGCCATTGCAGGTATTTTTCATGCTGATATTGGTTTGACTTTATTGTATGGACTGATCATTACCATTCCTACTGTGGTGCTGGCGGGGCCCTTGTTTGCCAATACACTTCGTAAACTCTCAACGGCAATGCCTCCTTCCACATCGGCAGCAGCAATTGAAGATTTGCCCCAACCAACGATCAGTTTTGCGATTGCACTTTTCCCTGTTTTGTTGATGGCAGTTGCAACGCTCGTGCAATCTTTGTTGCGTGATGGTTTCATTAAAAAGATGTTAGTGTTTTTAGGTACACCATCTATTGCACTAGCAATTTCGCTACTACTTGCCATTTCCATTTTCGGTATAAAAAAGCAAAAGCATCCAAAGGAAATCTATCGTTTACTCTATTCTTCTGTGAAGGATATTCTTCTTATTGTTTTGGTGATCGCGGCCGGAGGTGGATTTAAGCAGGTTTTAGTGGATAGTGGTGTTGGGGCTTATATCAAAGACCTTTCGGAGGGCTTTCGTTTTTCTCCATTACTACTGGCGTGGAGTGTGGCGGCCTTGCTGCGGGTGTCGCTGGGATCGGCTACGGTGGCCGGTTTAACGGCAGCGGGCATTGTTTTACCATTTGTGTCATCCTCACATCCTGAATTGATGGTACTTGCCGTGGGTGCCGGAAGCCTTATGTTTTCGCATGTGAATGACACCGGTTTCTGGATGTTTAAAGAATATTTTAATTTGTCGCTGAAACAGACCTTTTTGTCGTGGACGATGATGGAAACCATCGTGTCGATTTCGGGTCTTTTGGGAGTTTTAATCTTAGATATAATTATTTAACACCGGTATCATGCAAATTGGTTTGGTTGGATTAGGAAAGATGGGCTTCAATCTGGCGCTCAATTTCAAAAGCAAAGGCTTTGACGTGGTCGCCTTTGACGTAAATAAGTCTGCTGCCGATCGAATTTCGAAACAAGGCATTACGACCGCTCCTGCACTAAGTGACTTGGCGCTGGCTTTGAATGGAAGGAAAATCATTTGGCTGATGGTGCCAGCAGGCCACGTGGTGGACGTGGTGCTGAACAATCTTAAAAATTATTTGAATGCCGATGACATCATCATTGATGGTGGAAATTCACATTTCAAAGATACCATTGCACGTGCACGAGATCTAGAAAAAATGGGTGTGCATCTCTTGGACTGCGGAACCAGTGGAGGCGTAAATGGCGCTTTGCATGGTGTGTGTACCATGATTGGAGGGAAACGTGAAATCTTTCAAGCTTGTGAGTCCCTCTTTCAGGCGATCTCTGTGCCCAAAGGCTACTTGTATTGCGGCAAAACCGGGAGTGGCCACTTTACAAAAATGATACACAACGGAATTGAGTACGGCATGATGCAGGCAATTGCTGAAGGCTTTGATGTTTTGCATCGTTATGACAGCGAGTTGGATGTAGCTGCGGTGGCAAAAGTTTGGAATCATGGATCAGTTGTGCGCAGTTGGCTGATGGAGCTAACTCAATCAGCCTTAGAAAAAGATAAAAATCTGGAATCGATTAAAGGGATTATGCATTCTTCCGGTGAAGGAAAATGGACCGTTGAAACAGCGTTGGAAATGGGTGTGCCCACACCGGTAATCACCATGTCTTTACTCATGCGCTATCGATCTCAGACAGAAGATACATTTGCTGGAAAAATTGTGGCATCACTCCGCAATGAGTTTGGCGGACATGAAGTAGAGAAGAAATAGTAAAGATTCTTAAAGCGATTTTTCTTTCCCGTCCATTACCGCCATCTGTAGGGAAGCAGGCTGTATTTTGACTTCATAACTTTGTGCTGCAGCGTGTGCTTCACCATCAATGTGAAACGCCATCGGCTTTTCAAACTGCAGTCGCACATGTTTGGCTTGCACAATATCTACTAACCGGGATTTGTGAAGCCCTCCGGTAAACATGCTGTAGCCGAAACTCAATGCCTGATGGATTGGAATCTTTCGGATGAAACTCACATCGATCAATTGATCTGTAACCGAAGCTTGCGGGGCGACCCTTGCATTATTACCAAACTGTGAGGAATTAGCAAGTGCCACAATAAATGACTCGCGATCTATTTTTTTACCATCCAACTCTACAGCTACCACAAATTCATCGAAACTGAAAAATTCTTTCATCACTAGTTTTGAATAACCGACAAAGCCGCGTTTGCCATCCTTGCCAAACAAGCCGGCAATGTGTCCATCAAATCCTACACCGGAAACATTCACCGAAAGCATGCCATTCACTAAAAAAGTATCCATGGCAATAGTGCGATTGGATTGAATCAGCGCCAGCGATTTTTTGAAATCCATCGGAATGCCCAAATGCCGGGCTAATCCATTGCCCGAACCTTTTGGTAATATTCCCATCACCGTAGAAGTGTGTACGAGTCCTTGTGCCACTTCATTTACAGTTCCATCGCCACCTACGGCAAATACAACTTGAAATTGTTTTTCAGCCGATGCTTGTCGGGCGAGTTCAGTAGCATGCCCGCGTGCCTGTGTAAATTCGATGGAACATTCAAGGTTAGCCTGAGCGCAGGCATCAATAATACGGCCTTCCAGCGAAGCACTGAATCCTCCACCCGAAAACTTATTGATAATAAATAATACCTTCTTATTTTCGCTCATAACAACGTTTCAAAGGTAGTAATTGCCACCGGACTGCTGAACGAAGCACTAAAAAATTTGACTCACATGGATGAATTCAAACCTCGCAAGATAAAGTTTAAGGCATGGGACAGCGAACATCTTTTGCTGATGCGCTTGAACAGCATTGAATGCAACAAGGGTGAGTTGGTGAAGAAGCATCATGTGCTGTTGCAATTCACTGGATTGCTTGACAAAGACGGAGAAGAAATTTACGATCAGGATATTTTGATGATCTCGCTCGACAAGTACATTGTGTTTTGGAGCGAGACTCACAACGGGTGGCATTATTCACCACTTAAAAACCGAAATACACATGCGCCATTTCTGGCAAAAGAAGCTGCTAGTATGAAGCGGTTCAGTAATTACTTTGAACTGAATGCGCCCACAGACGACAAGAAGTATCGTTGACTATTTTTTTAGTTTGGATTGAATGTAAGTCACGGCTTCTCCAATGGTTTGCATTTTTTCGGCATCATCATCCGGAATCTTGATATCGAAGTTTTGCTCAAACTCCATGACTAACTCAGCGTAATCAAGCGAATCAATACCAAGGTCTTTTACGAAGCTGGCATCAGGAGTTATCTGAGAGTCCGGAACACCTAATTTCTCAATCAGTATTGAGGTAACTTTCTTTTCAACGTCTTGCATGGTTCTGAGTTAGAAGGCTCAAAGCTAAAAAATCTTTTTGATTCTTGGTCTTTTTGGCTGTTTTGCTCCGAAAATCGTAAAGGCTAATCCTCCAAGGTTTTTATAGGCACTAATCCTCCTAGGTCTTTCTCTCTATAGTAAACAAGACCTAGGAGGATTTAGTCTATCCGCTAGGTCTTTTCTCTCTATAGTAAACAAGACCTAGGAGGATTCGTCCTCAAATCCTAGGAGGATTAAGCCTTTAAAATCGAAGTAAAAACTCGGTTCCTTCGCCTAAAACCGATTTAACAGTGATATTGCCTTCATGCTGGCGCATGATCTGCTTAGACAAACTAAGTCCAATACCGGAGCCTGTTTTTTTAGTTGAAAAGAATGGAATGAATATTTTCTCCAACGCTTCCGGTTCGATTCCGGTGCCGTTGTCTTTTACAGAAATGATCACGCTTCCTTTTTCATTTACATAACTGGCCAGTGAAATGACGGGATTCACGCGATCATCAAAAGCCTGAATGGCATTTTTGATCAGATTAATCAGCACTTGTTCGATCAAGGTTTTGTCGACATGCACCGTGCTGTTGGTAGGTTCTACCGAAATAGAAATGGAAATGTTTTTGTCTGCCAATTCTTTCTTGTGCAGCATGGCCAACTCTTCCAACAATGGCTTTACAGCTACTTCCGAAAGTTTAGGTTTCGGAATGTGCGTCAGGCTACGGAATTCTTTCACGAATTTAATAAGGCCCTCGCTGCGTTTGCTGATTGTTTGCACAGAGAGATGCATGTCTTCGGCTTCATCTCTTTTCATGCTGAGTTCGTTCAAGCCGAGTTTCCTTCCTAGTTCTTCTTCGACTACTCCAGCCAGCGAAGAAATAGGCGTTACGGAATTCATGATCTCATGTGTGAGCACACGTACCAAGTTTTGCCAGGCTTCCATTTCTTTTTCTTCCAATTCACTTTGAATGTTGCTCATTGAAATGAGTTTCACCTCTTCGCCACGCAACGTGAGCTCGATGGCATAAATGGAAAGTTGTACGGTTTCATCGCCATTCTTGACGCGAATCAATTCTCGGCCACCGGTTTTTAGTTTTAAGAAAGCTTCCACCAACGCTTCACTTACATCGCGCAAGTCCTCCAGCCGATCGGCACGTTCAATACGCATCAGTCGCTTAGCGGCATTGTTGATAATTTGAATGTTTCCATCGCGCTTGAAGGTAAGAATGCCGATACCAACGTGCTGCACAATATTTTTGAAGAACTGATATTCCGAATCTTTTTCCCGTTTGGTTTGACGTTGTTTGTTGAGCGCTTCATTCATGTCGCGTTGCAACTGCTGCGCGATGGGGTCGGTGTTTTGTGTTTTGAAGGAAGAGGTGGCCTCATCGTAGCGAATGTCGGCCAAAGGTGATGGCGTGGTTGTATTGGAATGCTCCGCAATCTTAATCAGTTGCGATGCCTGAAAGGCAATGGCAATGAGTAAACCAACTGTAAGCAAGATACTGGTGTTTTTTCCATCGAGAACAAACGCAAAAGCGATGCTGGTAAAAACCAAAATCGCGATTCGTGTAGTTAATGGCGAGCGCCAGTTAAATTCCATATTTTTCCATCCTGCGGTAGAGCGAAGCACGCGTTAAACCCAGTTCATCGGCTGCTTTTGAAATATTTCCATTATGAAGTTGAATGGCTTTTATCACTGCCGACTTTTCTACTTCATCTAAGTTGAGCGTGTCGCTGGCCATCGTGTCATTCCCTTTACGGCTGAAAAGGAAATCACTTTCTTGCAGCGTAGGCGAGTCGGCCATGATCAACGCGCGTTCTATAGAATGTTGCAACTCCCGAACATTGCCCGGCCATGGGTACTTTTTCAATTTGTTCATGGCCTCAGGTGAGATGGAGAGTACATCTTTGCGGTATTTTTTCGAGTAATAATTCAAAAAGTGATTGGCCAACATCGGGATGTCATCAATACGTTCACCGAGCGGAGGAATATTGATTTCCACCGTGTTGATCCGATACAAAAGATCTTGTCTGAATTTTCCTTCTTTCACCATTTGGTGCAAGGGCATGTTCGTAGCGCATACTAAACGAATGTCTACTTCGATATGCTGATTAGACCCTACACGTGTTACCTGTCGTGATTGCAGTGCGCTGAGTAATTTACTTTGTAAGCTCATGCTCAGGTTGCCAATTTCATCTAAAAATAATGTGCCGCCATTGGCTAATTCAAATCGGCCGGGGCGGTCTTCGCGTGCATCGGTGAAGGCACCTTTTTTGTGGCCGAATAATTCACTTTCAAAAAGTGTTTCCGTCACAGCGCCCATATCTACAGCAACAAAGGAATTGTTTTTGCGCAATGATTTTTGGTGAATGGCGCGCGCTACTAATTCCTTTCCCGTTCCATTTTCCCCTAATATCAAAATATTTGCATCCGTCTTTGCTACTTTATCAATCAATGAAAAAACCTCGTTGATGGCCGGGCTGTTGCCGATAATATCGCGGAATGGCTGACTGATTTGCTCTTCGAGCATTTCTTTAGCCTTGCGCAGTTTATCAACTTCATTGTACGATTTTTTGAGTTTGATGGCCGTTGAGATGGTGGCGATCAGCTTTTCATTTTGCCAAGGCTTTAGCACAAAGTCGGTGGCGCCTTCTTTCAGCGCCCGCACGGCCATTTCCACATCACCAAAAGCGGTGATCATGATTACCACAGCATCGGGCTCGCGTTCTTTGATCACTTTCAGCCACTCAAAGCCTTCTTTGCCGCTCGTAGTGTCTTTGCTGAAATTCATATCAAGCAAAATCACGTCATACGAATCGTTGTTGAGCAGAAAAGGAATCTTATTGGGATTCTTTTCAATAATTACCTGATGATTGGATTTTTTTAAAAGCATTTTGGCAGCGAGAAGAACGTCTTCATCGTCATCTACCATTAAAATTTTGCCGCCTTCGTTCACAAGAGGTTTGGGTTAAGTGACATACAGCATGAAAAAGTTGTGCCAATGCAGGAACTGTCCGAAAATGCAGTTTTTGCTCTTCAGTTTGTTCCTGATCGTACAAAGATGTTCAAAAATGAACAGATTAGATAATCTCTGACGCTAGTTTGGCGGCTTTAGTAAGCCCTCACCAATTTTCCATCCATGTAGTTGAGGTATGATTTGTTGGCCACCTTCATGCCGCCCGGTGTAGGAAAGTTTCCGGTGAAATACCAATCTCCACTGTGGCTAGGAATTGCTTTATGCAGATTTTCGACAGTCTGGTACACTACTTCCAATTCCGCTTTCATGCCTTCGGGGCGCACGATGTCAGCAATCTTTGCAGAGATTTCTTCAGGAGTAAATTCTTCATACAGACGCTTCACATAATTTACCGGACGCTCTTGTAACCGTGCTTGTTGGCATTGCTCATACACTTCGCCCAGCAAATAATCTTTGCCTTGTTCCTTCAGTAGTTTAATTACGGCACGGAAAGCCACGAAATCGCCCATTTTACTCATGTCAATGCCGTAGCAATCAGGGAAGCGGATTTGTGGAGCTGAGGATACGACAACAATCTTTTTTGGCCCGAGGCGATCGAGCATTTTTAAAATACTCTTTTCTAGCGTGGTGCCTCGCACAATCGAGTCGTCTATCACCACCAATGTATCTTTTCCTTTATTCACCACTTCGTAGGTGGTGTCGTACACGTGTGCCACCATTTCATCTCGATGGTCATCATCGGTGATGAAAGTGCGGAGCTTCACATCTTTAATAACAATTTTCTCAATGCGTGGACGGAACGACAAGATGTCTTCCAGCGAATCAACCGTTGGCTTGCCATCGAGGATAAAATCTTTTTGTTTGCTGATGAGGTAATCTTCGATACCCGCCATCATTCCCAAAAAGGCAGTTTCGGCTGTGTTGGGAATGTAGGAGAAGATTGTATTCTTTAAATCGAAGTTGATGGATTTTAAAATCTGTGGAACGAGCAGTTTGCCGAGTTGTTTGCGCTCCTGATAGATTTCAGGGTCGGTGCCGCGTGAGAAATAAATCCGTTCAAAGCTGCACGATGTTTTATCGAACGGAGCAATGATTTGTTGTTGTGAGTAGGTGGCGTCTTTGTTGATGATGAGTGCGTGGCCTGGTTTGATTTCCTGAATTTGTTCGTAGTTGATATTGAAGGCGGTTTTAATGGCCGGTTTTTCAGATGCCACTACTACAATTTCTTCATCAGCATAAAAATAAGCAGGACGAATGCCGCTGGGATCGCGAACCACAAATGCGGAACCGGAGCCCGTCATTCCAGCCATAGTATAACCACCGTCAAAATCTTTACAGGCTCTGCGAAGTACGTTTTGAAGATTCAACTCCGTTTCAATGATATCGCTGACTTCTTTGTTGGTAAACTGATCTTTATATTTTTCGAACAAGCCTTGCACTTCTTCATCCAGAAAGTGGCCGATCTTCTCCATGACTGTGACAGTGTCCACTTTATCTTTCGGGTGCTGACCGAGGTCAACTAACACATTGAAGAGTTCTTCAACATTGGTCATGTTAAAGTTTCCGGCCATCACCAAGTTGCGGCTTCGCCAGTTATTTTGACGCAAGAAGGGGTGAACATTTTCAATGCTGTTGAGGCCATGGGTGCCATAGCGCAAATGGCCAAGCCACAGTTCCCCTGAGAACGCCAGATTTTCTTTCAGCCAGCCTTCGTTTTTGAACTTCTCCTTGCCTTCTTTTTGAGCTTTCTTATATTTTTTCCCGATTTTCTTGAATAAGTGAGCTACCGGTTGAGGCTTTATGGAGCGATAGCGGCTAAAAAAGCGGAACCCGGGTTTCTGATCGATTTTGATGTTGGCGATACCCGCACCATCCTGCCCACGATTGTGCTGTTTTTCCATCAAAATGTACATCTTATTCATGGCGAATGTGGAGCCATATTTTTCGATGTAGTAGGATAATGGCTTGCGCAATCGGATGAGGGCAATGCCGCACTCGTGAAGGATAGTATCGCTCATAGGGTTGAAAACACAAAGTTAGGTTTTATAGTTTAATCGACCGAGAAAAAGTGAGCGATCTCCTCATCTTCGAAACAAATTAAAACACCTGCCAGATTTTGATGTTTAGATAAAACCATGGGCAGTGCTAAAATGGAAGCAGTAGGGCCCATTTTGCACATGGTCGATGCCCAATTATTAAGTATTTTTGCGACTCTATTTTTTAGCTATGATTGAAACGGACATAATTATTATAGGTGCTGGACCTGTTGGATTGTTTACGGTATTTGAGGCAGGTCTGTTGAAACTGCGCTGCCATTTGATTGACTCGTTGCCGGCAGCCGGAGGTCAACTCATTGAGATTTATCCTAAAAAACCTATTTACGATATACCCGGCTACCCCACCGTGAATGCAGGTGAATTAGTAGAAAAACTGCTCGAACAAAGTGGCGTATTCAAACCCGGATTTACGCTGGGTGAATCGGCTATGGAGTTGACCGAAACCGAGGATGGTAAATTTATTGTAACAACCAACAAAGGCACCCAGCACAAAGCCCCAATTGTGATGATTGCTGGAGGATTGGGTGTGTTTGAACCACGCAAGCCGCCTATTGCCGATTTGGCCAACTATGAAGACAATGGAGTGGAGTACATCATCCGCGATCCGGAATTTTATAAAGGCAAGCGCGTAGTGGTTTCGGGTGGAGGCGACTCTGCGTTGGATTGGTCGATCTACTTAGTTGAAAAAAACATCGCCAGCGAATTAACATTGGTGCATCGCAGAACTTCTTTCCGCGGACACCTCGATTCTGTGCAGAAGGTGATGGATATGGCAGCAGCTGGTAAAATTAATTTGATTACCGATGCAGAAGTGACAGGCATTTCCGGTAACGGAAAAGTTGAATCGGTAACCATCAATCATGCTACTATGGGAAACATTGAAAAGCCTGCCGATCATTTCGTGCCATTGTTTGGCTTGACACCGAGCCTCGGACCGATTGCTGACTGGGGTTTAGAGATTGAGAAGAATGCGGTGAAAGTGGATACGTTTGATTATTCCACGAATCGAAAAGGAGTGTACGCCATTGGTGATATTAATACCTACCCCGGAAAACTGAAATTGATTTTGTGTGGGTTTCATGAAGGAACACTGGCTGTTCAAAGCGCTTTCGCGCGAATTCATCCCAACAAGAAAAATGTATTGAAGTATACCACCGTCAATGGGGTAACTGGATTTTAAGCAGTACTATGGAAAACATGATCAAAGTACATATTATCGACCGTGAAGGAAAAAATCACGAGTTGGATGCTCCGACCGATATGAATATGAACATCATGGAGATTTGTAAGTCTTACGAATTGCCGGTGGAAGGAACCTGTGGAGGCATGGCACTATGTGCATCATGTCAGGTGTATTTGGAGTCAGATACGGCACTGCCCGAACAAAGTGATGCTGAGTTGGCGATGTTAGATCAGGCTTTTCATGTAAAAGATAATAGCAGGCTGGGTTGCCAGATTCGGATTACCGAAGAGATCGATGGAATTGTATTGCGATTAGCTCCATAGCTGAATCTTGCACGTTAACTTTGAAATCCTTGTCTGCTTTTAATAAGAGGGAAGATCGCTACCGCACTTAGAATGATCAGTGTGCCTGCGTAAAAATTCCAACCCATTACTTCTTGCTGCCCAAATACAAAGAGAGCGATTAAAATTCCATAAACAGGTTCGAGGTTTAGGGCCAACTGAATAAAAAATACAGACAATTTTTTGCTGAGATTGATCATGACCGTGTATGCATACACTGAGCAGGCAATGGCGAGCGTACCTATGTAAACCCAATCCATCGCAGTAGGTGTCAAATGAAGCTGATGATCTTCGGTTACATATTCCCGATAGATCGGAAAGAACAAAACCACCGTAGCGCAAGCCCCTATCATCTCATAAAGTGTGATGGTCTGCGCACTGACACGTGCCGCAATTTTGGAATTGACTACACTAAAAATAGCCGCTGTCAAACCAGATATGATCCCCAGAAACAATCCAAATGCATAATCGAAGTTGAATGAAAAAATAAGGATCAGACCGATCAGCACTACAATACCTAATCCTACTTCGAGAGTCTGAATTTTTTTTCGTTTGGCAATGGGTTCGATCAATGCCGCCCAAAACGAACAGGTAGCAAAACCAACCAGGCTGGTGGATGGGTTTGAAATCCTTCCTGAAATAAAAAAGGTGATCCAGTGAATGGCAACGATTGATCCTGTCAGTGAAATTTTAACAAAGTCGGATGGAGAAACTACAAAAGAGCCTTTAACAATTAACAGCAACACCGCCATTCCGGCAGCAGCCAGCAATGTGCGATAAAAAACCATTTCCACCGCTGGTATGGATACGAGCTTTCCCAAAATGGCGGTGAAGCCAAATAGAAGCACCATGAAGTGAAGTTTGAAATAATCTTTGGTAGTGGCTATCAACGTGGCACGTATTTATACATCAGCAAAGTAATTAACCCAAACACGATGTTGGGCAGCCAAGCTGCTAACCATGGTGAAAGCGCTCCAGTTTGGGCAAACGTGCTGGCAATGGTAAAAAAGAGTATAAAGATGAAGGCGAGTAAGAAACCGAGTGCTATTTGAAATCCTGTCCCCCCACGACTTTTACGGGCGGAGACGATCGCACCCATAAAAACCAATACATAAATATAAAAGGGCGAGGAATAGCGAATATGTCGTTCCGTTTCGTAGGCTTCCACACCGGTTGATCCGCGAAAGCGCAACGTCTCAATTTTTTCGGTCAGTTCAGGAATCGTCATGCCGCCATACATCTTTTTGTTGTTTTCAAAATCTTTGGGTGTAATGGCCAAAGTAGTGTCCAGAGATTCGCCTTTTTCAACGAGTGGAATATCGCTTGTTTTCTGCACTTGAAAAATGCTGTCGATTTTTTTTCGCTTCCACATTTTCAAGGTCCACTTCATCTTCACGGTATCCCACACAATGTTATCGGCAGATAGTTTTTCGACCAGCCGATTCTGATCAAATCGCTCCAGCGAAAATTGATAGCCGGTGTTTCCCTGGTTGTTGTAGTTCTGTATAAACAGGTTTACGTTCGGAGCTACTTGCATGTGCACGTTGCGCTCTTCGAAATAGTACTTATTTTGAAAATACTGCATTTCGAAAAGAAGCCGATCATAATTGGATTTTGGAATTACCCATCCATTTAAAATAAAACTCATGACGGCAACTACAGTTGCAGCTAAAAAATACGGATACAAAAATCTGCGGAAGCTGATGCCACTTCCCAGAATGGCCACAATTTCTGTATGTGCTGCCATGCGCGAGGTGACATAAATAATGGCAATAAAAATGGTGATAGGCGAAAGGAATCCGGCAATCCATGGAATGAAGTCCATGTAATAGCTCAGGATTACCATTTTGCTCAGCTTAAACTGAACGAATTTGTCCATCTTTTCGGTGAGGTCGATAATGCAGATGATTGCCTCTAAAATCAACACCACGAAAATGAAGGTGGAGATGATTTTCTTAAAGATGTATTTATCGAGCAGTTTCATTCAAAAATCTTTGATTCTATCTATAACCGTGCCGAAACTGTTTTTACCATTTTGTTTTTCCATTCGGCAAAAGTGCCCTCCTGAATTTGCTGGCGTGCCTGCCGCACCAGCCACAAATAGAAGGTCAGGTTGTGTATAGAAGCAATTTGCGCGCCTAAAATTTCTTTAGCGATAATTAAATGCCGTAAATAGGCTTTGGAATAGAACGTACTTACATGGCCGCCCAATTCTGCATCGATCGGGCTGAGGTCGTCTTTCCACTTTTCGTTGCGGATATTGATGATGCCCTGTGTGGTGAAAAGCATACCGTTTCGGGCATTGCGGGTCGGCATGACACAATCAAACATATCAATTCCTAAAGCGATGCACTCTAAAATATTTTCAGGAGTGCCCACGCCCATCAGGTAACGAGGCCGGTCGGCAGGTAGAATGCCGCAGACCAAATCCGTCATTTCATACATCATTTCATGCGGCTCGCCTACGGAAAGTCCGCCAATCGCATTGCCATCTTGCTGTTGGTTGGCTACAAACTCGGCCGATTGTTTTCGCAAGTCGGCATACACACTGCCCTGCACGATGGGAAAGAGTGTTTGCTGATAACCGTATTTCGGCTGAGTCGAGTTTACACGGTCAATGCATCGCGTAAGCCAACGGTGGGTGAGGCCCATCGATTTTTTAGCGTACTCGTATTCGCACGGGTAAGGTGTACATTCGTCAAAAGCCATGATGATGTCAGCACCAATGGTGCGTTCAATATCCATCACCCCTTCGGGCGTAAACGTATGCTTTGAACCATCTATGTGTGATTTGAAAATCACACCTTCTTCGGTGATCTTTCTGTTCGCGCCAAGCGAATACACCTGATAGCCGCCACTGTCGGTAAGAATCGGGCGATCCCATCCATTGAAATGGTGCAACCCTCCGGCTTTTTCTAGCAACGATAATCCCGGACGCAAATACAAATGATAGGTGTTCCCTAGAATAATCTTGGCATCAATATCTTCTTTCAGTTCGCGCTGGTGAACGGCCTTTACAGAACCGGCTGTACCCACCGGCATAAAAATCGGGGTAGGAATTTCTCCGTGATCGGTGGTGATCACGCCACTGCGTGCTTTCGAATGCGGATCCTGATGGGTGAGCTTAAATTTCATTGCCCGCAAATGTAGTGACATCGCTCGAATTAATCAGAGCCGGCCTGTGACTGAGGAAACCTGAAAATTCTATCTTATACTTAGTAAATCGTACTTATCTTTGTTCGTTTTTACACTTTAACACTTCGCCTTGTCTGTACTCTCGATCATCTGTTTTTCTGTTCTTGCTGTTCAATTGATTTACTTGATTTTGTTCCTCTTCGCCTTTGGCAAGAATCAGGTTACAAAATCAGCCAAAGTACCTCCCGTATCCATCATCGTGTGCGCACATGACGAAGAAGAAAATCTGCGTGAGTTGGTGCCTTTGTTGTTGAAGCAAAACTATCCGCAATTCGAAGTAATTATTGTAGAAGATCGCTGTAATGATGGCACCTACGATTATTTGTTACAGGCCACAAAAGAATATCCGTTGTTGAAGATGGTGCGGGTGGTGAACAAACCCGAACATGTAAATGGGAAGAAGTTTGGATTGACACTGGGTATTAAAGCGGCCAAGTACGATTGGGTGCTGCTAACTGACGCGGATTGCCGACCCGTGAGCACGGATTGGATTCATTGCATGATCGATTCAATTCAACCTTCCACTAAAATTGTTTTGGGTTTTTCGCCTTATTTCAAGGTAGCTGGATTTTTGAACACCTTTATTCGGTTTGAGTCATTCCTCACGGGGATACAAATGATTGGGTTTGCATTGTTGGGTAAGCCATACATGGGAGTGGGCCGCAATCTGCTCTACCACAAGTCACTTTTCTTAGAAAACAAGGGTTTTAATGCCCATCTGGGAATCACGGGAGGCGATGACGATCTATTTGTTAATCAGCATGCTACAGGAAAAAACGCGAGCGTTTCGATGGGGCAACCGTCACTTACATTTTCAAAGCCAAAAACAAGTTGGGCAGCGTTTTATCATCAAAAAAGAAGGCATTTATCGGTAGGCAAATACTACCGATTTTCGGATAAACTGATTTTGGGTACATTTTCGCTTACCTGGTTGGCAAGTTGTTTTTTTGTGATTCCGTTGGCATTGTTTAGTCCGCATATTTATTGGATTTTAGGGCTTTTTGTGCTGCGTTCGGGTCTTTTGACGTATCTTTTTTACCGCGCTTCCCGTAAGTTAGGGGCACCCTTTGAGGCATGGGTAGTGCCATTTTTAGATTTTGTATATGCCTTTTATTATCTTGTTGCCGG
>JAJTHV010000149.1 GCA_021300095.1 Flammeovirgaceae bacterium
CTACTCGATAAAGACGGAAAAATCATTGCCAAAAACTTACGGGGAGCGGCTCTCGAACAAAAGTTAGAGGAAGTGTTAGGAAAGTAAGTTTTACTTTTTGATGTGTTTATCCTGAAAATCCGAAGGATTCGTCAGTTTATAACACAACTTTAATTCTCTATTCATTATGTGGGTTGAAAAATTGCCCGACTTAGTCGGGCAATTTTTTGTGGCTTACTTCGCTTTTTTGCCTACCGCTACTACTTCTTCTAACGAGTTTTCTACTTTGGAAGCATCCGCTTTATCATCCGACCCATCCAACTTAAATACAATCGGCATCACCATTTTCATCTTCACAATTTTATCCTGATGAATCGCAGGTCGCCATTTTGTATCCAATTGCATTAAAGTACGTATCGCCTCAGTATCTAAAGATTCATGGAGGCTTCTAAGCACTTTGTAATCAGTGGTTGTACCATCTGTGTTAATCACAAATTCAATAAATACTTTTCCTTCTATTCCTTTTTGACGGGCTTCTAAAGGGTACTTTAAGGTATAGGCGATGTTGCGATAAAAGTTATCCATACCAAATAAGGGGGTGGCCATTTCATCTACTTGTGAAAAAACAGCCGACTCATCTTTCGGTAAGGATCGGAGGCGTTCAAAGCGTTTGTTAAACTCAATGAAGACATAATTGCCTTCCTCTGTTTGCGGAGATACGCTAACGGTTCCATAGTCTGCTTGCTTGGAATAAGCTGCTAGCTTTTCGTTCGTTTCATCTCCTGCTTTTAAAATGACAAACGTGCTCGATGGATTTGCTTTCTGCAATTCTTCTAACTGCTTTTTAGCTTCTACTGGTAGCAGCTCAACTTTAACACCTCTGGTAGCACTCTCTTTTATCTGGTCATGACATGCCGCCGCCAAAAGAAAAAGGGGAATGACCGCGAGCATGTAAACTATTTTGCTCACAGGTATCTTTCGTTTCAAGGTCTTCATCATAGAAATTCGTTTAATGGTTAAGGAATTATGAAAATGGTTGGCGATAGGAAACTGAGCCGATTGTAATGCAACTTTCGCCAACAAGCTGCAATACTGTTCTACATCCGTGTTTTCAACCGAGCGCGCATCGGCTTCAAATTCGTGAAGTTGAACGAGTGCTTTTTTATAGATCATTAAGACAGGATTGAACCAACAAATCACGCTGGCAATATTTACCAGAAGAATATCAAATGTATGTCCGTACTTCGCATGGGTAGATTCATGTTGCAAAATCGCTTCTTTCTCCAAGTGATTATACTGCTGGGCCTGACCAATAAAGATGTAGTGAAAAAAAGAAAACGTAGGCAACGGCTGTTCGGATTCAATCACTTTATAATTCCTCCATACATAAGCGGATTGTTTCGAGAAGAAACGATACAATGAAAAAATGCGATAGAGGAGTAGGATGAGAACCAACAATGCCCCCACCCAATAGATTACTTCGAAAGTTGACATATCCGGTGAAACCACACCGATATTCTCGGAAGATTGCTCGCTGATAATTAATTCCGGTAGCCATTGCGTTGGGATGATTTGATCAACTTGTGGAATAACTTGTATTGGAGTGGCAATTGAAAATTGGAAAAGAGGAAATACAAATGAACTAATGATCGCGAGTAGGAGATAAGCTCTCTTAAAAGCAAACTGATTTTCATTTCGAAGGCCGATCCAATATACAATCATGAAGAAACACAGCCCAAGATTGCATACCAGCAAGTATTGAAGAAGCGATTTCATTTCTTTTGCTTTTTTAAGTTCTCTAATTCTTTCACTAATTGATCGATGTCTTGCACATCCATTTTATTTTCGGCTGCGAAAAACGAAACCAAACTTTGAAACGACCCACCAAAATATCCTTTCACCAGATTGTTTAAAGAGAAGTGCGTTTATTTCTCTTTAGGAACTAAGGGATAGTATTCGTGTGTTTTACCATATGCTTTGTAACCAATAAATCCTTTCTTCTCTAAGATTCGAACAATTGTAGATACTGTGTTATAGGCAGGCTTGGGATTGGGAAATTGGTCGACAATATCTTTTACGAAAGCCTTTTCCAACTTCCATAAAATCTGAATGATCTGATCTTCAGCTCTGGTTAATTCTTTCATTTCAGGCATTATTTTAAATTATTAAGTGCTTTTAACTATTGATTACGTTGTAAAACTAATTATTTAGTTACAAAAAGCAAACCAAATTTAAATCTATCTTTTTAGATAGTAGTTATTCTTAATTAGCTGTAAAACAGTAGGATATAAGATTAGCCCCCATCCTTAGCGCCTGCTGACGCTTTTCTTCAGGGTCGTTGTGAATGCGTTGATCTTCCCAGCCATTGCCTAAATCACATTCATAAGAATAGAAAACGACCAATCTTCCTTGATAGAAAATTCCGAGACCTTGAGCCGGCTTACTATCGTGCTCATGAATTTTTGGGAGACCTCCAGGGAACTTGAATTTTTGATGATAGACAGGATGTGTAAATGGGATATCAACCAACTCAGCTTCAGGGAAAACTTTTTTTAACTCGAGGCGGATAAATTTGTCAAGACCATAATTATCATCAACATGCAAGAAGCCACCCCCGATTAAATATTTTCTCAGATTGGCTGCTTCATCCATGGAAAAAACCACGTTTCCGTGACCGGTCATATATATATAGGCGTAATCAAAAAGGGCAGGACTATTCACTTCAACCACATCTTCTTCTGCTTCTAAATGCGTTCCTAACTCCTTATTGCAGAACGAAATGAGATTTGGAAGGGCCGTTTTGTTGGCATACCAGTCGCCACCGCCATTATACTTAAGCTTTGCGATTTTGAGTTGTGCAAAAGTTGCGATGGTTACAAAACAGCAGGTAATTGTAATACAAGCCAGTCTTCTCATGGTGAAAGAAACAATTAATTTTTCAAGGAAGGTAAGAATTTGAAACATTTTTTGCGCTTCATTAAACCAATGAGAAATAATTAGCTCTAAGCAACAAAAAAACAAACCCATGAAAACAACATCATTTATCAATTTGAAAAGCCTTTCGAGCTTAATGCTGGCTTTTGTACTGATTCTCGGATCATGTAGTAAGTCAGATGAAGTTACAGTTAGCGAAAATACGCTCAACGTAAATACGGAGTCATCTGAAGATTCGTATCACAATGACGCAGACGATTTAGCGAATAGTATTGCTTCATTGCCTGATGGAAGTATCACCGGCCGATCAGAAGGGGTAAATGATACTCGTTTCTGTACCGATACAAAAGTTACGTTGAGAAAAGCAGATAACGAAAATTCAGATACATTAATTATTGACTTTGGAACTGTGGGTTGCAAAGATGTAAAAGGAAATACACGTAAAGGAAAGATCATTGTAATCTTCAATCCTGGTAAGCGTTCATATCCTCAATTTACCAATACAGTAACATTTGAGAACTTTTTTGTGAACGGTGTAAAAGTGGAAGGCACTAGAACGATTAAAAATGTGACATCTACAATAGGAGAAGGCGCGCCAGATATCACATTTGATATTTCTCTTACGGGCGGTAAGCTTACTTTCCCAGATGGTACAACTGCAACTAGAACAACGCGTCATTTCCGTCAATGGGCAAGAGGCGGCACAGCATTGGATTTTAGCGATGATCAACAAAAAATACTTGCTTTCTACATCGAAGTTCAATCAACAGCTAGTGGATCGAATCGTAAAGGCTATACTTACGAAATGAAAGTTACGAAAGACATTGTGTACAAGAATTCTTGCCTGAAGGATAGTAAAATCTTCATCCCGGTATCGGGTACTAAAACTTTGAAAGTAACTAAAGATGGCAAATCAGTGGATATCACTGTTGACTACGGTGACGGCACTTGCGATAAGACTGTTACCATTACGACCAGTGGTAAAACGGAGACTGTAACTGTAAGTAGAGATGATAACGGTTAATTTAAAGTAAAAATAGATTTCAAAAAGCCCGCTTTTTAGCGGGTTTTTTGTTTTTAAGAAAAGTTTGAGATTGGCCCGCTGTTCTCTTTCTTTGCGAAACGAAATCACCTATGCGACAATATTTAGATTTGATGCAGGAAATCCTCGAAAAAGGAGCCACTAAAACGGACCGAACCGGTACGGGAACAATATCTGTGTTTGGCCGGCAATTACGGTTTGACTTATCAGAAGGTTTTCCCTTGGTCACCACGAAGAAGCTCCATTTAAGATCGATCATCTATGAATTGCTTTGGTTTTTGCGTGGCGATACCAACATCAAATACCTGAAAGATAATGGCGTAAGCATTTGGGATGAATGGGCTGATGAAAATGGAGATTTGGGCCCCGTTTACGGAAGTCAGTGGCGCAGTTGGCCAACGCCCGATGGAAAAGGAATTGATCAGATCGCCAATGTAATTCATCAAATCCGCACCAAACCTGATTCCAGACGACATATCGTGAGCGCTTGGAACCCGGCCGAAGTCGATCACATGGCGCTTCCTCCATGCCACGCCCTTTTTCAGTTTTATGTGGCGGATGGAAAGTTATCTTGTCAGTTGTATCAGCGCTCAGCCGATTACTTTTTAGGAGTACCGTTTAATATTTCCAGCTATGCGCTATTGCTACACATGTTTGCACAGCAGTGTGATTTGGAACCCGGTGAATTTGTATGGACTGGAGGTGATGTGCATTTGTATTCCAACCACATCGAACAAGCCAAACTTCAATTGAGTCGCACGCCATATCCATTACCTCAATTGGTGATAAAGCGCAAACCAGCATCCATCTTTGAATATGAATTTGAAGATTTTGAAATTGTCAATTACCAGGCACATCCATCGATTAAAGCACCTATCGCTGTTTAATTATTAAGGCGATCGATCAAGAATAAAACCCTATTTTTGCCGCTCGCAATAAATACCTGCTGAGGGTGTAGAAATACCCAAAAAAGAAATCCTTTTCGGGTTTATTGCGTTAGTAAACCGCGTATGCACGAAAAAAGCAGTGTTTTTGATATGATTGGGCCCGTTATGATCGGCCCATCCAGTTCGCATACTGCGGGTGTGGTGCGTATCGCCAAAGCCGCCATCAAGGTTTTGGGTGGAATTCCAGAAGAAGCTGAGATCGTATTCTACAATTCCTTTGCCCGTACCTACGAAGGGCACGGTAGCGACCGGGCAATCTTGGCTGGATTAATGGATTTTTCGACCGATGATAAGCGAATCAAAGATGCCATTGAGATAGCAGAAAAATCCGGATTAAAATATCATTTTAAATCGGTCGGAAATGCGTCAACACTTCATCCTAATTCTATCCGACTAACCTTAAAGAAAGGAACTCGTTCAATTGAAGTGTTGGGCGAGAGTCGTGGAGGTGGGATGATTAATATTGCGGAAATCAATGGTTTTAAAGCCGACTTTACTGCTAACCTGCATACGATTATCATTTTTGCAGACGATGTAAAAGGAAGTATTGCGTTTATTGCCGATGTCATCGCGCATGACGACTGCAATATTGCCACCATGTCGGTTTCACGTAAAGGGAAGAACGATTTGGCGTGTCAAGTCATTGAAATGGATTCGGGCATTAAGCCTGTAACATTTCAGTATCTCATGAGTCTAAGTTGGATAAAGGAAGTTATTTATATACCAGATATCAATCGTTAAATATGAGGAAAGGATTACTTTCAATTGGTTTGTTTGTTTTAATAACAACGGCTTCGTTGGCACAAGAGAAAAAGGTCTATACATTGAAGGAGTGTATAGAGATAGCACTTAAAAATAACTTAACCGTTAAGCGTAGCGAATTGGGATTAAAAGGTGCAGATATCAATCTGGATCAATCCCGCTATACCATGTTGCCTACACTCAATGTTTCGGGTTCGTATGGTTCAAACTTTGGACGGTCTATTGACCCCACTACAAACTCATTCATTGATCAGAAAATTGATAACTCAAATTTGAATGCCAATGCAAGTTTGCTATTATTCAACGCATTTCGTGTAATGAACACAATTCGCCAAAATGTGAATGATAAGGCAGCCTCAGAGAATGATTTGGTAAAGGCTAAGAATGATGTTGTTTTAAGCGTAGTAACGCTTTATACTTCTGTAATCTTTAATCAAGAATTATATCAGAATGCACAGTTTCAACTGAAAACTACTGAGCAACAATTAGAAAGAACAAGAAAACTTGAGAAAGCAGGTTCGGTACCATTCGGTAATGTTTTAGATTTGGAAGCGCAAAATGCAACGAATGAACTTAATTTGATTCAGCGAGAAAATACATACAATCTATCACTGCTTCAATTAAAACAGTCGATGCAACTTCCGGCATCTACACCATTAGAAATTGAGATTCCAGAATTGAGTATTGAAGATTTATCTTCTATTCAGTCAACGGAACAAATTTATGATATTGCAAAGCAAAATATGCCAGAGATTAAGGCCGCTATTTTCAGAAATGAAAGTTCAACGTTTGCTTTGAAAGCATCGAAAGGTGCGTTGTTCCCTAGGTTGAGCTTAAACGGCAACGCTTTCACCAACTATTCTAGTGCCGCTAAAATTTTAGCAAATCCTGTAGAAGTAAACAATCCTACTATTGGATTTCTTGGTAACGATCAAACGGCAATAGTGCGATCTTTTGGTAAAACGTTTACCGGAAACATTATAGAGAAACCATTTAGTGATCAATTTTCTGATAACATATCACAAAGCGTAAGCCTAAATTTAACTATCCCATTGTTCAACGGTTACAGCTCTCGTGCTACAGTTCAAAGAAACAGAATAGCGGTTACGCAAGCCTCCATCAACCTAACCGATGCTGAAAATAGATTGCGCCAAGCTATTGAAACAGCACATAATGACGCAACGGCTGCGGCTAAAACTTTTGCTTCTTCAGCCAAAGCTGTAAAGGCAAGAGAAGAAGCATTTCGCATGACGAAGCAGCGCTTCGATGCGGGAGCCGCCAACTATGTAGATTATCAAGTTTCAGAGAATAACTTGTTTCAGGCTAAGTCCGATCAGGTGCGTGCAAAATATGATCTGATCTTCAAAAAGAAAGTTCTCGATTTTTACCAAGGCAAACCAATAGACTATTAATAATTTTTACGAATGGCAAAGCAAAAGAAAAAGTCCAACTCACTTCTGTACTGGGGTATTGGCATCGTTATCTTCCTAATCATTTTCATCTTTGTTGGCAGATCGAATGGCTGGATCGGCAAGTCGCGTGATCTGGAGGTGGAATTAGCCAAAGCTAAGAAAACATCAATCACCGAGAAGGTAAGTGCTTCTGGTACAGTTCAACCTGTGATCGAGGTGAAACTTGCCCCGGAAGTGTCAGGTGAAATTATTGACTTGCATATTCAAGATGGCGACTCTGTGAAAATGGGAGATGTACTGGTAAAAATTCGCCCCGATGTTTGGATCAGTCAATTAGAGCGATCGGAGGCTTCGTTGAGCCAGCAAAAGGCAAACTTGGAATCTTCACGCGCTTCGTTATCGCGGGCAGAGGCTACTTTTACTCGTGCTGAGCAAGAATATAAACGTCAAGAGAAACTGTGGAATGAGAAAGTAATATCTGAATCAGATTGGCAATTAGCCCAGCAAAACTATAAGGTAGCTCAAAACGATTTAAAATCGGCCACACAATCCTTGGAGGCAGCAGGATTTATTGTTACGAGTACTAATGCAACCGTAAAGGAGTCGCGTGAAAACGTTAGACGCACTACAGTCTACGCCCCCATGAAGGGAATCGTTTCAAAACTCAATGTGAAAAAGGGGGAGCGTGTAGTGGGAACGGCTCAGATGGCAGGAACTGAAATATTACGCATAGCGGATCTGAATAAGATGGAGGTACGCGTCAATGTGAATGAAAATGACATTGTAAGGGTTCACTTAAAAGATTCGGTGCTAATCGATGTTGACTCGTATGCAAACATCGATAAGCAATTTAAAGGCATTGTTACAAACATTGCAAATACGGCAAAAGACAAAACATCGGCAGATGCCATTACAGAATTTGAAGTTCGTATTTTGATTCTTCGCTCGTCTTACGAAGATTTAATTAAGAAGGGGAATAAGTTTCCCTTCCGCCCAGGAATGACCGCCAGCGTGGATATAATTACTACGATGAGAGACAACGTGCTTTCAGTACCTCTTACTGCAGTGACAACCAGAAATCCTGAGAAAGATAAGAAAGTAAGCGATGGCCCACCCGCCAATGATGGAGATGAGGAAAGGAAGGTGACGGACAACAAGGTAAAAGTGGAAAAGAAAGAAGATAAAATAGTTGTATTCGTGAATGATAATGGAGTTGCAAAAATGACAGAAGTAAAGACCGGTATTAGTGATTATGATAATATTGAAATCATTTCAGGTCTACCCGAAAATGCGGAGGTGGTAACGGGTCCATTCTTATTGGTATCGAAACGATTAAAAGATGGCGACAAGATAGCTCCTGCTAAAAAAGACGAGAAGAAAGATAAGGATAAAGAGAAGAAGTAATTGTTACCAAATTGGTGAAATTGAAACCCTTGCCCCAACAGCAAGGGTTTCTTTTTTTATGGAGATGCTAATTATTCCTACCTTCACAGTAAAAATAAAAGAAGAAATGATCAAGCACCCTTGGCATGAAGCACCCGTAGGTGCCAATGCACCTGAATATGTAAATGGTATTATCGAAATATCTACCGGCATGCGCACAAAGTATGAGGTGGATAAAGAGACTGGCTTATTGAAGTTAGATCGTATACTTTATTCTGCGGTTTATTACCCGGCTAACTACGGGTTTATCCCTCAAACGCTGGGTGAGGACAAAGATCCACTCGACATTATGATATTATGCCGTGAACCAATCCAGCCACTTTGTTTAGTGCCTGCACGTGTTATAGGTGTGATGCGTATGGTCGACCAAGGCCTTGCCGATGATAAGATTCTGGCGGTAGCTGAAAATGATGCAAACACCAAACATTTGAAAGATATCAGTGAACTGGCTTCGCACTTCAAATTGGAATTGAAAGAATTTTTTGAAAGCTATAAAAAGCTGGAAAATAAAATTGTCACCGTTCCTGACTTTCAAGGCAAAGAGACGGCTTTGAAAATTATTACCAATGCCATCAACTATTACCAAACGGAATTCAAAAAGTAGTGGATAGCCCTAAGTCATTTCTGATCATTCAAACGGCTTTCATTGGCGATGTGATCCTTGCCACCGCTTTGATCGAGAAATTGCACGCCTATTATCCGGAAGTACGTATTGATTTTTTAGTTCGCAAAGGAAACGAAGGTTTGCTTACGAATCATCCGTATTTACGAGAGGTGATCGTCTTCGATAAAAAAAGAAAATACAAAAACCTATTCATCATCGTTCAGAAAATTCGCAAAACCCGGTACGATGTACTCATCAATGTGCAGCGCTACGCTACCACTGGTCTGATTGCAGCACTCTCTAAAGCAAAACAGCGTATTGGATTTGATAAAAACCCACTCTCATTTTTCAATACGATCACAATCGCCCATCAGGCAAATGATATCCACGAAGTGGAACGCAATCAAAAGCTAATTGAATCCTTTACAGATAATCACGCTGCGAAGCCAACGTTGTATCCGACTGAAAGTGATCAGAAGTATGTTCAACCTTACCGACAGGGTACGTACTTTTGCATGGCGCCTACATCAGTGTGGTTCACCAAGCAGTGGCCGGTAGAGAAATGGATTGAGCTAATCCAAAAAGTGAAGAAGCAAGTTGATTTTATTTATCTGTTAGGAGCACCTTCGGATCATCATGTGTGTGAGTCCATTCGATTGGTTACCGCTTCACCTCAGGTGATTAACCTATCGGGAAAACTATCGTTTCTGCAATCGACAGCGCTCATCAAAGGAGCGAAGATGAATTACGTCAATGATTCGGCACCGATGCATCTAGCTTCTTCCACCAATGCGCCTGTCACTGCGATCTATTGTTCTACGGTTCCATCTTTTGGATTCGGACCTCTATCGGATCAATCCGTAATTATCGAAACAAAAGAAAAGTTGACTTGTCGTCCCTGCGGATCACATGGTTTCAAAGAATGTCCACAAGGTCATTTTAAATGTGCGTACTCAATTTCGATGGAGCAATTCGCGTAAGCGCTTAGAATAACTGTAGTTGCTGGTATACTTTGTGAATCGGTAAACCCATTACTGTAAAGTAAGAGCCGTTGATTTTTTCGACTGCAATCATTCCCAACCAATCTTGGGCACCATAAGCTCCTGCCTTATCAAATGGTTTGTGATGATCTACGTAATACTCAATCTCTGTAAGTGACAGCGATGCAAAGGTAACTTCGGTACGATCATCAAAAACAATTTGTTTTTCTTTGCTCAACAGACAGACTGCGGTAATTACCACATGCGTTTGTCCATTTAACATTTGTAACATCCCAATTGCCTCCGCCCGATCGATCGGTTTATTTAAAATCTTCTTGCCTAAGATTACCACGGTGTCGGACGCAATGACAATTTCGTTTTGGAGTTCAGGTAACAATGCTTTGGCTTTCTTTTCTGCCAAATAACTCGGTACTTGTTCCACTGGCATTTCCGATGAAAAAGATTCGTCAATATTCGGTGCGTTTACACGAAATGTAAATCCGGCTTCTTGTAACAAATATTGTCTGCGTGGTGAACTAGAAGCGAGAATAAGCGGGCGTTTGAAATTCATCTTGTTTGATTGAGCTAAATAAAAATCCGCTAATGACTTTTGGATAGAAGTACGTTGACTTTTGCGGCATCGTGAATCCGCTGGCGCAAACTTGTTTCACTTCTTCAATGCTCACTTCCTGAGTGATGATTGCCATCTGGGCCTGATCATGCATTACCAGATTGAGGCAGGTAGAAAAATTTCGCTCGAAGGAAATATTCTCTGAGCCACGCTGGTCTTTTCCGGCAATTCCCAAAATACGTTCGATGATAAAATAGTGCAACACCGTCAAGTCAAGATTTTTGATTTCTTGCGGGAAGTTCCACGTCATTTTGTGAATGGCTTCCGGTTTCAACCGCACTTTCAACGCCTGATTTTTCAACACGATGCCAAATGCCCATTTCTTACCCATGATGATTTCATTGAGGCTGTCGGCATTGTCAATAAATTTGATTTCAAAGTCGTTGGCTAATTTTTGAATCACTTCTTCTTCACTGAAGTTAGGAAGGTCATGAATGATTCGGTGGGTCGGCAAAATCCGTAAATCGTCTGCCTCCGTATTCGTTAAATACATCAGGTGATAATGAAAGCCTTCTTTTCCGGAGAGGGGAGAAGTACTTTTTTCTAAGCGATGTTTTAATGCCAAAGAACTTTCATAGCGATGGTGTCCATCCGCCAGAATAATTTTCATTGGATCAAGTACATCGATAAAACGTTGAATCACTTTCGCATCTTGAATAACAGCCAGCACATCGCGAACTCCCTGGTAATCTTCTGTTTCATACAGTGGTACTTGCATCGCTTCGTCCATGTATTTTTCCAATTCAAAGGAAGGATCGGTATACAATCCATGTGTGGGACTTGCATGGAGCTCTGTCTGCTCCAGCAATTCGATCCGGTCGTTCACCGCTTTGGGAATCGTGTTCTCATGTCGAAGGATTACATTTTCTTTCCAATCGTATGCACGGATATGACAAACAAAACCTTTGCGGCAATATTCTTTGGGTGATCCGGCTAACTTAAAATATTGATAGTAAACATAGATACCCGGTATGGCATCTTGCCGAATGACTCCTTTGCTTTTCCACTCATTCAATAATTGTTTCGCTTGTGCGGATGGATTGGATCCTTTTGGTACAGAGAGGTGAATAGAATTATACGGATTTTCATACAACTTCTGTCGCTGTTTGTCCGACACGACATCAAACAAAGGAGCAGTGAGTTCTTCAATCTTAGTTGCCAGACTCGGGTTGTATCGCCATGCGCGAATAGGTTTTATTTCCGCCATAAATTACACGCGGTTTTTCTTCCACTTACTGTTTGGTCGAGCAACAACCTGTGAGGTTGCAGAAGCATTAGTAGGAGCCGAAACAATGACAGCCAATGTAGCCACCACTCTTTCTAAATCGTCATCAGCTTGCTGTTGGAGATATTCTGGCTTGAAATAGTTTTCAATAAATCGCGTGTTGAAATTTCCGGATCTGAATGCTTCATGCTTCATGACAAATGCTCCGAAGCCCAGTGTGGTGGCTACCCCCGTGATTTCGTAATCTGCAATAGCGCGAATCATTTTATCCATCGCCAGTTCGCGCGTCTCGGCATACACAATCAGTTTGGCCAACAGCGGATCATACTGCACCGGTATTGTCATGCCTTCTTCAAAGCCATCATCTACACGCACTCCGTGGCCTTGTGGCCTGCGATAGGTTTGTAGGGTACCAATGTCGGGCAAGAAATTATTGGTTGGATCTTCTGCGCACACGCGTACTTCAATAGCATGTCCGTGGATGGCCAATTGATCTTGCGTAAACGGTAATTTCTCACCTTCTGCGATTTTGATTTGCAGTTTGACCAAATCTAAGCCGGTGATCATTTCCGTCACCGGATGTTCTACTTGCAAACGAGTATTCATTTCCAGAAAATAGAAACTCATGTCTTCATCTAAAATGAATTCGATCGTTCCGGCATTGTAATACTTGGCGGCCTTCGCAGCGTTGACGGCCGCTTCGCCCATTTTTTTGCGAAGCTCTGGTGTCAGCACCGGAGAAGGCGCTTCTTCTACTACCTTCTGATGTCTGCGTTGGATGGAGCATTCACGGTCAAATAAGTGCACTACATTTCCGTGCTGGTCGCCAAATACTTGAAACTCGATGTGACGTGGTTTCGCAATATATTTTTCAATGAATACTGCGCCATCTCCAAAGGAAGCAGTTGCTTCGCTAATGGCGCGTTCCATTTGATTTTGAAATTCGGCTTCGTTTTCTACCACCCGCATCCCTTTTCCACCACCACCGGCACTTGCTTTAATTAAGATGGGATACCCGATTTTTTTAGCGATTGCTTTCGCCTCATCTACATTAGTAATAGGTGTGCTTGTTCCTGGAACGAGCGGCACATTGAATTTCGCTACCGCTTCTTTAGCAGCCAGTTTGCTACCCATGGTGCGCATCGAATCGCCTGAAGGCCCGACAAAGATCAACCCGCTTTCTTTCACGAGGTCAGCAAAGTCTTCATTCTCCGAAAGAAATCCATAGCCCGGATGAATGGCATTGGCACCCGATTTCTTCGCGGCATCAATGATCTTATCCATGCGTAGATACGATTCAGATGAAGGTGCCGGCCCGATACAGTAGGCTTCATCGGCAAACCGTACGTGCATGGCATTGCGATCGATCTCGCTGTACACGGCCACGGTTTGAATGCCCATCTCTTTGGCGCTTCGCATAATGCGCAAAGCGATTTCGCCCCGATTGGCTACTAGAAGTTTATGGATTTTTCCCATGGCCGATTAATTTCAAGATTGTAATGCGCCAATATACGATGAATGATGAATCGTTCGAGTGCGACACAAGCCAAATTATCAACTTCCTAAAAACCATTTATTCACTTCTTCATCTAACTCGCTTTCGGATAGTGTTTCACCTTTTTCAGATTGTTTATTACCCATGTCAATTTTAGAAATTAACACCAGACAATCAATAAGTTCATTCACTGTGAAACTTTCCGGAAGGAACTCGATGCATTGCTTTAACTGAGATTTTGAAATCATAGGGCTTTTAGAAGCTTTAAGGGCATTTAAAATTTAAATTTATCTAACTGAAAAGTTACTTAATCCATTAGTCGTATGCCTTTCCCCACAATTTTTCTATTTTTGCGGAATTATTAACTGAATCTTACTACCAATGGTCGATTTATTTGAAAAACTCCGCATGGAAGAGGGCCCGCTGGCCAAGTACTCTCATTTACCTGATGATTATTTCTTCTTTCCTAAGTTGGAAGGTGAAATAGGCCCACGCATGAAGTTTAATGGCAAAACCGTTCTTAACTGGAGTTTGAACAACTATCTCGGCCTGGCCAACCATCCGGAAGTTCGCAAAGCAGATACAGACGCTACCGCTCAATATGGCCTTGCTTCGCCTATGGGTGCTCGCATGATGTCCGGTAACTCGGTCAATCACTTATTGTTTGAAAAGCAATTGGCGGAATTCGTGAAGAAAGAAGACGCCATGTTGCTAAATTATGGCTATCAGGGTGTTCTTTCTATCATTGATGCCATTGTGAATAGAAAAGACGTAATCGTATACGATTCAGAATCACACGCTTGTATTATCGATGGTGTTCGTTTGCACATGGGCAAGCGCTTTGTGTATCCACACAACAACATGGAGAACCTGGAGAAACAACTTCAGCGCGCTACCAAGTTGGCCAACGAGACGGGTGGAGGTATCCTTGTGATAACTGAAGGTGTTTTCGGTATGTCCGGTAACATGGGCGACCTGAAAGGCATCGTAGAATTGAAGAAAAAATACAATTTCCGCCTGTTGGTAGATGATGCCCACGGTTTTGGAACGATGGGCCCAACGGGAGCCGGAGTAGGCGAGGAGCAAGGGGTGCAAGATCAGATTGACCTTTACTTCTCTACATTCGCCAAATCCATGGCTAGCATCGGTGCGTTTGTTGCTGGTGACAAGAAAATATTGAAATTCTTACGCTATTCAGTGCGTTCACAAATCTATGCGAAGAGCTTGCCGATGCCTTTGGTAGTGGGCGGTATGAAGCGTCTGGAATTGGTGAAGAAACACCCTGAATTCCGGGAAAACCTAAAGAAGATTATGTCTGCCATTAAAGGCGGTTTGGCCGATCGTGGCTTTGCGATCAACAAGACACAAACCCCTCCAACTCCTGTTCTTTTCAAAGGCGGTGTGGGCGAGGCGGCCAACATGTCGATGGATTTACGCGAGAATTACGGCATTTTCTGCTCGGTAGTAATCTATCCAGTAGTGCCAAAAGACGTGATTATGTTCCGAATCATCCCTACAGCTTCGCACACGATGGCGGATGTGGAAGAGACATTAACTGCGTTTTCGGCCCTAAAAACCAAGCTGGACGATGGTTTTTACAAGAAAGAAGCCTTGGTTTCGGTTACTAAAGCGTAAAAAAATGGGGTTTTTGATTGTTTTTAAAGGTTTTTAGCTAATTTGGCATAAGAATCAAACACCTCAATAAACTAAACATACCGTAACAATGAAAAAATTTGAAGAATTAAAAGCTCTTATTGCATCACTTGAAGGAGACGCTGACAAATTTTACAACAAAGCAAATAGCGCAGCTGGAACCCGTGTAAGAAAGGGCATGCAGGACTTAAAGAACATTGCACAAGCAATTCGTGCTGAAGTTCAAGATCTAAAGAATAAGGATGCCAAGTAATTGGATAGGAATCAAAAAAAAGGGACTTGCCTAAAGCAGTCCCTTTTTTTATGCGCTTTTCTTAAAGCTTTCTTTGATTTTTTCGATATCAACCGCTTTCGCTACTGGTTTGAAGTTTTGAGTCTTCAACGAAGTTCTTCTGCGAGCCGCTTTGGCTTTGTCTTTGCGGTTCTTTCTTTTTAATCGGGTAACTGACATGGCGTATGTTGTTAAAAACGAGCGGCAAAAATAAGGATCATTTCGCAGAATGCAAGAAGTAATTGACAACCAGTGCCCTATTTCCTCACTTTTATGATGAAAACAGATTCGCACCTGTTGGCAACTGGTTGGCGAAAGCCTTAGATTTGGCGGTTTATTACGATGGAAAAACCAACTTTACCGAAAGGTACCCGCGACTTTGGGCCGGCCCAGATGGCCAAGCGCCAGTTTATTTTCGATAACATCCGCAAGGTATTTCAGAAATACGGCTTCCAGCCCCTCGAAACGCCCGCCATGGAGAACCTCACCACCCTTACGGGGAAATATGGCGAGGAGGGAGATCAGTTGTTGTTTAAGATTTTGAATAATGGTGACTTTTTAGCGGAAGTTAATAGTGAGAAACTTGCTTCTAAAAACTCGAAACTTCTAACTTTTGATATTTCCGAAAAAGGCCTGCGCTACGATTTAACAGTTCCTTTCGCTCGCTATGTGGTGATGAATCGGCACGAAATCACATTCCCGTTTAAGCGTTACCAAATTCAACCGGTGTGGCGCGCTGATCGGCCGCAGAAGGGAAGATACCGCGAGTTTTATCAATGCGATGCCGATGTGGTGGGTACCGACTCATTGCTCTGCGAAGCCGATATTGTTCTGATGATTCAGGAAGTGTTCGGGGCTTTGGGTATTTTGGATTACACGATTAAAATCAACCACCGCGCCATTCTTTCCGGTTTGGCTGAACTAACGGGTTCGCAAAACGAATCTTCTTTGATTGTTGCTATCGATATGTTGGATAAGATTGGCGAAGAAAAGGTGAAAGAAGAATTGCGTTCACGCGGATTTGAAGACAAAGGCATCGATGCTGTTTTCTCGATTCTGAATTTCAAAGGAACCACCGAAGAGAAAATCAATTTCTTAACTACTCAATTTGCCAATTCCGAAAAAGGCAAAAAAGGTTTAACCGATTTGCAGCAAGTGTTGCAGCTTTTGCAAAACTATTCATCTACCGGATCAACCGATGCCAATACTCATGTGGAATTTGATATTTCGCTGGCGCGCGGATTGAGTTACTACACCGGCTGTATCTTCGAAGTGAAGATCAACAACGTTGCCATTGGCAGCGTGAGTGGTGGCGGTCGCTACGATAACCTGACCGGTGTGTTTGGTTTGCCCGATGTGTCCGGAGTGGGAATTTCATTTGGAGTCGATCGCTTGTATGATGCGATGGAAGAACTGAAAGCTTTTCCGGAAGAAGCCCGAATTTCATCAAAGGTGATGATCGCCCATTTTGATGAAGCGACTTTTCATTATTCGTTGGGTGTTGCCCGTCAGTTACGCAGCCAAGGAATCGCTACGGAAGTTTATCCCGATCAGGCGAAACTGAAAAAACAACTCGATTATGCCAATAAGAAAATGATTCCGTTTGTGCTGGTGATCGGTTCGGATGAGCAAAAGTCCGGATTATTGACGTTGAAGGATATGCAAAAAGGCGAACAGCAGCAGCTTGCCATCGAAGCCATTGCCGCTGTGCTGAAGAATAACTGATTCTTTCTGTATGTCAACTCCGTTATAACTTGTAATTTAGAACCACGTGGAGCCAACTCACTATATTTCTACCAAGATACTTACACTCAATGACCTGGATCATATCCTGCATGGTCATTCAAAAATTGCATTGTCAGAGGAAGCAACACAAAAAATAACACGCTGCCGCGAATACTTGGATCAAAAACTCGGTTCATCGGCAACGCCTATTTATGGTATCAACACGGGTTTTGGATCGCTCTACAATAAAAACATCCCAACAGATCAACTCGAGCAACTGCAAGAAAACTTAGTCATGTCCCACGCATGTGGCACGGGGCCAGAGGTGCCTCGCGAAATTGTTTTGCTGATGTTGTTTTTAAAAGTGCAGTCGCTGTCGTACGGCAATTCGGGTGTACAATTGTCCACCACCCAGCGATTGGTGGATATGTTTAATCAGCGTGTGCTGCCGAAGATTTTTGAGATGGGCTCGCTCGGAGCTTCAGGTGATCTTGCTCCGTTGGCTCATCTTTCTTTACCGTTGATCGCGCGAGGTGAGGTACACTACTTAGGTAAAATTTACCAAAGTGATGAAGTGTTGAAATTGTTGGGATGGAACTCACTTCACTTTAAAGCAAAAGAAGGATTGGCGTTGTTGAACGGTACGCAGTTTATGAGCGCATACGGCACTTGGTGTTTGTTGCATGCGCATCGCATTTTAAAATTGACGAACCTGATCAGCGCCTTATCCATTGATGCATTTGATGGTCGCATTGAACCATTCGATTCGTTAGTCCACGACATTCGCCCGCAAAAAGGGCAGGTGACGGTGGCGCGTGAAATAAAAAAAATGCTGGAAGGAAGCCAGATCATTTCGCAGCCTAAAAAGCATGTGCAAGATCCGTATTCTTTTCGATGTATTCCGCAAGTGCATGGGGCCAGTTGGGATGCTATCCAATATGTGACCGATGTTTTCCTAACAGAGATTAATTCAGTATCAGATAACCCCAACATTTTTCCGGAGGAGGATCGGATTATTTCAGCCGGTAATTTTCATGGGCAACCATTGGCTTTGTCGCTCGACTTTCTGGCAATTGCTTTAGCGGAGTTGGGTAGCATTTCTGAGCGCAGAACCTTTCAGTTGATTTCGGGTGCGCGCGATTTGCCCCATTACCTTGTAGCGAATCCGGGTATTAATTCGGGCTTGATGATTCCACAATATACAGCCGCTTCGTTGGTAAGTCAGAATAAGCAATTGTGCACACCTGCATCGATTGACTCCATCGTTTCTTCCAATGGACAAGAAGATCACGTAAGTATGGGGGCCAATGCAGCTACGAAGGCGTATCGAATTGTCAATAATTTGTATTCTATTTTGGCTGTGGAACTGATGACTGCTGCGCAAGCATTGCAATTCAGGCGTCCATTACAAACTTCGTCTACACTCGAACAGTTTGTGAATACTTTCCGGCAAGCGGTGCCGTTTATAGAGCGAGATCGTGTGTTACACGATGATATGGTGAGAGCAGAGAAGTTTTTGAAAGAAGTAAAACTGAGCAATTGAAGAAGTTAGCATTCATATTGATTTTTTTATTGATTGTGGCAAAAGTCAGTCACGCCCAATACATCAGTGAAGGTGGCCGGTTTAGCGTAGATAACATCAGAGGCTGTGCTCCTTTTACGATTAACATAACGGCAACTAATCTGGTTGTAGGAGCAAACTGTACACCCTGCAATATGGATTATCTGGGCAATAATACTACGCAACAAAACCTCCTTACGTTTACATATACCACACCAGGTACTTACCGGTTGTCTGTCAATTATCCCAACTCCGGTCCAGACTTCATTAATGTTACAGTTGATAATAATGTTCAGCCACCTTTTGAGGTTTATACTTGTTCCGGTTCACAAGTTTCTCTCAAAATCACCGATCAGACGTACGATCAATACTTTGTAGATTTTGGCGATGGCTCTCCTATACTACCAATCAACAAAAGCAATAATCAGGTAGCGCAATACACCTACAGTGCTGCTACCCCTGTCTCCATTAGAGTAAACGGCAAGAAAAACAATGCAGCCAATAATTGTAGTACTAGAAACATCAATTTCACTCCGGTCAGCACGTTGCCACTTCCCCAAATTACCCAGCTAACGGCCGTAGATGCATCTACTTTAAAGTTGGATTTTGTTCAACCGGTAAATGTGCAATACAAACTGGAGATGGCAACGAATACTCAAGGGTTTGTTCAATTGCAATCCTTGTTTGGCGTAGCTACTTCTACGATTACAAACCTTAACCTCGACAATAATTACTACTGCTTCCGATTGAGCTCCTACGATGCGTGTAACTTTATAAACAACTATTCACAAACTATCTGTAGCCACAGGCTAGCAGTGACACCGCAAAATGGGCAAATTAAGATTGATTGGCCAACCAATACTACCGGAGTTTCGCGTGTAGATATAGCTCGTAATGCCACGCTCTACAATACAATCAATAATGGCGCGACCGTTTCATTTGTTGATCCGGATGTTATCTGTAAGACAAATTATTGCTATCAACTGACGAGCACTTATTCGTGGGGTGGCAAAAGTGTTTCTTTGTCGAAGTGTGGCACTGCATTTTCAAGTAATATACCAGCCACCATCATCAATGCTACCTCGATAGTGGAATCTGATGGAGTTAAAATCAGTTGGATACAACCTCCGCTTTTTACAGTAGCAAATTATTCGATACTCAAGGCATCTGGTACGGGTACTTTTAATTTTCTGGATAACGCATTGGTGAGGAATTATCAGGATAAAGCATTTATTGTAGGTGCAGACCAATGTTATAAAATCAATTACCTTGACCTTTGCGATAACCGAAGTTTGAATTCCAATCCCATTTGCCCGATTCAATTAACCGGTGTATTGAGCGATGAAAATTTAGTGACCCTGAACTGGAACGCCTATACGGGCTGGAATGCAGGGGTAAAGAATTATGAAGTAGTAAAATATGACCAAGCAGGAAATTTGATTGCGACCATCGATCGTGGTTTAAATTTATCATATGCTGAAACAGATATTGATCTGGCCAATCAGATCGTTTTTTATAAGATTATTGCCAAGCCAAATGAATCAGGTATACTTCAATCCGAATCCAACCAGATTCGATTGGCAAAGCCGGTGAATTTATTTTTCCCCACCGCATTTACGCCTGATCGGAAAGGCCCAGTCGTCAACGAAACGTTTAAAGTACAAGGTCAATATGTTAAAAAGATGGAACTTTCCATTTTTGACCGTTGGGGTGCTGTTGTTTTTTATACGGATAAAGGTGAAGGTTGGGATGGTTTGCAAAATGGGCAGCCGATGCCTATTTCTACCTATGTATGGGTTGCTACTGTTACCGATGCGGCCGGCAATACCTATCAACGAAGCGGCACGGTTGTTCTGATGCGGAAATAAATTTTTGTTACCCACTTTCATGGTAGCACCTCATTCTAAAGTGTAATTTTGCCCTTCATAAATTCTCCTGACTATGTTTGATATGATGAAAATGATGGGCAAAATGAAAGAGGTGCAAAGCCGCTTAAAAGAAGCCCAGGATAATTTGGCAAAGATTACCGCTACTGGCGAGGCTGGGGGAGGGATGGTGAAAGCTACTGTCAATGGAAAGAAACAACTAATGGCGGTAGAAATCGATCCTGCTATTTTGAAATCAGAAGATCAGATAGTAGTGCAAGACCTTGTGGTAGCTGCCGTTAACATAGCATCCGAAAAGGCAGAGGTATTGGCAAAGGAAGAACTGAAGAAAAGCACGGAAGGTTTACTCCCCAATATTCCGGGTTTGGATTTAAGTAGTTTAATGGGATGACCGAAGTAGCCGTTATCATTCTCAATTATAATGGGAAGAAATTCCTGCATCAGTTTTTGCCATCCGTCATCCGCCACAGCCAACAAGCTCAAATCATTGTTGCGGATAATGGATCCACAGACGATACCATTCCGTTTCTCACGAAAGAGTTCCCATCTGTGCGGGTTATTGCCAGCCAGCATAACCTGGGTTTTTGTGGAGGCTATAATTACGCATTGAAACAGGTTGAAGCGAAGTATTATATTCTGCTCAACTCAGACGTAGAGGTTACAGCCGGTTGGATTGACCCAATCATCCAACTTTTTGAGAAGGACCCCCGCATAGGCGCCATTCAACCGAAAATACTTTCCAAGCTCAAGCCGGATGAGTTTGAGTATGCCGGTGCTGCCGGTGGAATGATCGATACGTTGGGATATCCATTTTGTCGTGGTCGCATTTTTAATCACATGGAAAAGGAGCGAGGCCAATACAATGACATAGTCCCTGTATTTTGGGCCACAGGCGCTTGTCTTTTTGTGCGGGCCGAACTCTACCATCAGCTCGGTGGTTTGGACGAAGATTATTTCGCTCACATGGAGGAGATTGATTTTTGTTGGAGACTCCAACGAGCAGGTCATCGGGTGTACTACCATGGCTCATCCACGGTTTACCATGTTGGTGGGGGTACCCTATCTTCCAGCAGCCCACGAAAAACCTATTATAACTTTCGGAATGGTCTCAGCTTGGTGTTTAAACACCTTCCTACTTCGCAGTTGGTGTGGAAATTACCCTTCAGAATTTTACTGGATTGGGTGGCAGCATTTAAATTTCTACTGCAGCCGTCCCTGCCGGATGCTTTGGCCGTTATTAAGGCACACGCTCATTTTTTATCCGGATTAGGAAATGAAATTCGGAAACGAAAGAAATTAGAGAAGGAGCTTAAAAGCTATGAGGTTCACGTATTTTATCCTCACTTTTTAGTAGCGGACTACTTTTTATTCGGGAAGGATACTGTTCAGAAGCTGGGAATTATAAATCCCAAATGGTAGTGCGCTTCCGCAGATGTGCACGCAGGTTCATTAAAAAAGCCAGTGACAAATACACGATTACAGGCGAGCCTAAAGTCAGAAAGGACGCATAAATGAAGAACAATCGAATGCTGGAAGTGGCAATACCCATTTTCTCGCCCAGAGCAGTGCAAACCCCAAAGGCATACTTTTCAAAAAAATGTTTAAGTCGGTCTATGAAGACAGTCATAATTTCAATCAGTCAAATCTGTTTACCCCTCCAATTTGTCTTTTTATCGAGAAATCGAATCTA
>JAJTHV010000319.1 GCA_021300095.1 Flammeovirgaceae bacterium
GGGCAACTTCTTTTTCTTGTGGTTTGTCAACAAAGTCAAAAGCTCCCTCTCGCAAGGCATCAAATATTTTTGGATTGGCCCGATCGAGTGAACTCAATAAGATGATCGGCAAAGGCATCTCTTTCATCAGCTGTTGCACGACAAAAAGTCCATCATACTGTGGCATCACCATATCCGTAATCACTACATCGGGTTTAAACGACTTTACCTTTTCCACGCCTTCCAATCCATTGATAGCGGTTGCCACCAGTTCAATGTTTTCATCTCTGCGTAAAATATCCGATAATAGAATTCTCATAAACCCTGAATCCTCAATTAACAGAGTTTTGATTTTTGGCTTTACCATGATGGGAAGTGATTAGAGTTTATTCACCTCTGACAAAAGTTGATCGGAAGTAAAGGGTTTTACAATGTATGCCTTCGCTCCTAATGTGAGCCCTTCCTGAATGACCGACTCTTGGCCCACGGCACTGATCATGATCACTTTGGATAAAAGTCCTTCTTGTGTGTAGACTTTCAAAATATCGGTTCCGATCATATCGGGTAAGATATTATCGAGGGTGATGATATCCGGCTGTAGTTCAAAGGCGAGGTCTATCGCTTCCTCCCCATTGGCTGCCTGCCCCACCACCTTGAAACCATTTGATTCCAGGGCATCTTTAATGACGGTGCGCATGTACAATGAATCATCTACGATTAAAACATTCTTTGCCATATTATTTTTTTTAAATACTATACTTTTTTTGTTCGGATGTGGAAATTTCTAATTCACCGGATTTACTATTATAGCGTGCGGTGCGCGACACAGTGCCACCCACATCGGTAGCGGCTATGTATACTTTTCGATCACACAATTGCTTGAGTACGACCTCTGCATTCTGCGTTCCAATGCTGCACTGATTTCCATACACCTGCGCACCGCCTGTTACTTTTGCGCGCAGCGTATTTAAATCACTTCCTTCGGACTGAAATGCCTGAAGCAATTCATCGATTAGGCAGGTAGCATCTTTCCATTCGCTGGGACCGGAGAGGTGCGGCAGTGGAATGTGTACTCCACCTGATAAGCCCTTGGTACGATCTGTCAAAAACAATCCGATACACGAGCCCAATCCATAGCAGGTATATACCACAGGTTCTGCGGATACATCCATTTCATTGATATTGAGCATTCTTATTCTCATGCTACCGAGTCTTGCACTTCTTGTTTTTTGAAAAGCTGTTGCGCTTCTTTTTCGTTGATCACTTTGAAAATATCAATCATAATGATCAAGCGCTTCTCTAACTTCACAATGCCGGTGATGTAGGATTGCTCGGATTGACTATCTCCGGTAAAGACGGAGTCTTCTACGTTTGCCGAAGAAATCGAAAGCGTGTTGGGTACCTCGCGCACCAGTATGCCCATCTTGTAATCTTCACTTTCAATCACCAACGTAAAATGATTTCCGTTGCTGCTGGCCTCCTGGCTTCTTGTCAGGCCAAACTTTTCTTCCAGATCGAGGATGGCAATAACGTTGCCTCTGATATTGGCCACACCTTTTACAAAAGCAGGTGTCTGCGGCATGCGGGTGATCGTAGGCGTAATGACTACTTCTTTGATCTGATCTATGTGCAGTCCATATTCTTCCTGCCCTAACTTAAAGACCACAATTTGCATGGTATGTGCTTGGGCTGCGGCTTCCTTTTTATGCTGTTTTATTTCGCTCATGTTGGTTTCGTTAATCGTTGTTGGTTGCTCGTTATTTGGTGATCGCACTTGCTTTTGTGGTGCGATCAACGCGTAACTTCTAACTACTACTTGCTACCCTGCTGATCGTGCAGGGCGTTGGTAAGCCGGTTTACTTTTTTAATTTGAATTGAGTAACACCTGCTTGCAATTCGGCTGCCACGGCTGAAAGTTCATCTCCTGCTTTGGCAATTTCGAGCATACCTCCATTCATTTGTTGGCTGGAACTTGCTACTTGCTGAGTACCGGCTGCTGTCTCTTCGGAAACCACTACGATCTGCTCAATATTTTTTACCACACTGCCGATCGATTCTTTCTGCGAAACGGTTGCCAATTGAATTTCTTTCGAGGCACCGAATGTTTCTTCGGTTGATTTCGAAATCTCCTGAAATATTTTCTCGGCTTCAATGCTCGACTTATTACCTTCTTTTACGCTGGCTTCCATCGTAACAATGGCTTTGCCAGCCGCATTGGTATCCTTTTGAACATCGCCAATGATCTTTTCAATTTCTACAGCTGATTTTCTTGAATCTTCCGCCAGCTTGCGAATCTCTTCGGCCACTACTGCAAAACCTCTACCTGCATCGCCTGCGCGTGCCGCTTCAATGGCTGCATTCAACGCCAACAAGTTGGTTTGGCTGGCAATGTCTGTGATCACTTTCAGTGTGCGACCAATTTCTTCTGTACGTTTGGTTAGTACTTCAATGGATTGAGAAGTCTGGCTGGCAGACTCTTTAATCTCAGTCATATTCTCTACCAACACTTTCACCGTCTTCATACCTTGGTTTGAGCTTTCTAAACCACGCTCGGCTGCTTTGTTGATCACGTTGGCTTTCTTCTCCATGTCGTTGGCTGATGACATAACATGGTTCACCAGTTTAGAAGACTCGTCTGTTTTCTGTGCCTGATCTTGTGCACCCTTCGCCATTTGTGCAATAGCAGTGGCTACTTCGGTGGTGTTGCGCTTCATGTCTTCCACTTTCTTTTGCAAAAGATTAGACGACTTGGCAACTACATCTGAACCTTGATTGATCTGACCTAACACTGAATTTAAATTCTCCAGCGCTTTGTTGATTTCAGCTGTAAGGCCACCATTGTCTACAGACTCATCGCAACGATTACTTAAATCACCAGCGGCCATTCCTTTGATAGCACGAATTACTTCGGTCATATCCAAGGCATACTTCACAACTTTGAAAGGTCGGCCATTCAAATCCATGATGGGATTGTAAGACGCTTGTATGTAAATTTCCTTTCCACGCTTATCGATGCGCGTGTAGGTGCCTACAAAGAATTCGCCATTGTTTAATTTTCTCCAAAAGTCAGCATACTCTGCTCCGCGTGCGTAATTTGAATCAACGAACATGCGATGGTGCTTTCCTTTGACTTCGTTAAGCGAATAGCCACCCAACGCAGATAGAAAATTATCATTAGCTGTAATGATGGTGCCGTCCATATTGAATTCAATCACTGCATTCGATTTGCCAATCGCATCCAACTGACCTTCGTAATCGGCATTTTTTATTTTTTCTGCTGTTACATCGGTAGCAAATTTTACTACTTTAAATGGTCTGCCTGATAAATCGAAGATGGGATTGTACGATGCCTGAATCCAAACTTCCTTTCCTCCTTTACCGATGCGTTTAAAAACTTCCGCCACAAATTCACCACGGTTTAGCTTTGCCCAGAATTCGGCATACGCAGCACTGCGTGCATAACTATCTTCTACAAACATGCGATGGTGTTTTCCTTTTACTTCACTCAAAGAATAACCGCCTAATGCGTTAAGAAAATTATCGTTGGCTGTAATGATGGTGCCATCCAGGTTAAATTCAATCACCGCTTGTGATTTACCGATGGCATCCAGTTTGCCTTTCATTTCTTGCAATTGCTCATTTGTAGATCCGTTGCCATTGCTTTTAGGCTTTACTTGTTCTGCAGTCTGTAATTGGGTTTCCATAGTTGGGAGGTTTTCAGTTAAGGTTTCTTTTTGAATTTCGTTTGTACCGTTGGGGAGTAATTTTTCTTTTTTGAGGTTATTGCCGAGTGCCATGGGGATTTGGTATTAGTTAATCGTTATGAGTTAGTGGTCACATTGTTGCTGAAGAACTTTTGTTACGCGCACCACTTCTTTCGCTAAAGCTCTATAATCAATGGAAGTAGCAGATTGAGGTGCATAGGCTACTACGCTCTTGCCAAACGAAGGTGCTTCCGCAGCTTTTACACTTGTATGAATGACCTGCGGAAATACACGCTCGGTATAATTGGATTGAATGTGTTCTAAAATCTCTTGATACATGTTCTTGCGCGTATCTACCATAACAGGTAAAATGCCCAAAACCGACAAGCGTGGATTGATGACTTTCGCTTTTCGTACGGTTTCCAACATCGAGTCTAACCCGCGCAATGCCAGCACATCCATTTGCATCGGCACCAAAATAGAATCGGAAGCTGCCAGCGCATTTAATGTTAATAGAGAAAGTGATGGTGGGCAATCGATCAACACAAAATCATAATCGGTCTGCACTTGTAAGAGATTGCTCAGATGATTGAAGCGCTCGTCTGCTTTTGCAATTGCCAACTCAACATCTGCTAAACCGGCACCTGCGGGAAGTATGTGCATACCTTCGCGCTCAATGATAATTTCTTGCACAGTAGCGTCTCCATGAAAAGCATCTGCAATGGTAAGACCCTGATCATCAATCCCCAGTGAATACGTGAGACTACCTTGTGCATCAAAGTCAACCAACAACACACGGTATCCGGCTTCTGTCAACGCACTTCCCAAGTTAATGGTAGTAGTGGTTTTGCCGGTGCCTCCTTTATGATTGACAATTGAAATGATCATGCTACGCTTATTCTTTGGTGGTCTCTGAAATCAATCGTGTTGCAAACACTTTCGCGTTTCAGATGATTAAAAGTAGATTGAATAAGATGAGCTCTGAAAACTTTTAGTTGAAATGCCCGCTCTGAACTGTGAGTGCTCCCTATTCCACGGTGGAAATGATTGAACGTGTTCGGTTAAACACTTTTCAACATTTCTTAGCGACCGATGCGTTGATCAATGTTGTTTAATGATAATCGTATTTTGTCTCAACAAAATAAATCGAAAAGAGTAATTGCTAATAGTGCTCTGAGAGAAGTGATGTATGATTGACGTAAGGAATGACGAACAATATGAAATAGAGTTTACGTATGCGTAATCAACAGACGACTACTCTTTGTTAAATCTTAAAATCTCTGTGCGAAACTTAGATAGTTCGGGTATGGGTGCATGACTGAAATAATCGACTGCATCTGCGGAGAAGCCCAGTTTCACGGCAAGATTTTTGGCTTCTTTTATTTCATCGGCATGAATTTCTCCATCGGCTGCAATCATTTTAAGTATCCAGTAAAACAATTCTGTTTTATCCGGCAACTCGTGAAGGGTTTCTAAATCGGGAGTGGTTTGCTTGTGCTCTTCGAGAAAAGATTCATCTAATCCTTTCTCCTTTAATATAGAGAGCAGTAATTCTTTTTCGGAAGCGTGAAATTTTCCGTCTATGTTCGCTAAATGGAGTAACAGATTTATTTTTCTGGAAAGTACTTTGTTCATGGGTTGGTCATTTATCGTCCGACAATATACTACATATTTTTAGTGAACCGAATCAGGTAACTATTTCGAATAGGTTTGACGCAGCTTCTGAGGATACCTCGGAGTAGGATTTATTTTCCGAGGCGAGCCTTGGTTTCACTTCGACAAAATTTATGTGGCAATGCAATGGATGATCTCCTCACACATGCAACACAACTGCTAAGTGCCGCTTCCTTTTGTCTTCTGAAGCACAGTGAAATGAATTATCGCCTCATGAGCCTTCACTGTTATCGCGACTGTTAACATGGTTCATCCTGTTTTTTTGGTGAAGAACACTAACAAAGGCCAAGGCCGCGAACACGAGACCATCATTTGCGATAATTTCTTATTTAAAATCATTCTATCTTATCGGATGGTGGGTCTGTTCAACGAACTGGTGTCAGTTGATTAAATTTGTTATGTTGAGTGAAGCGGACATTGGCTCTGCTGGGGAGCACCCGATGAACAAGCAAACGCAACTGAAATACTGGCAGGTGGGATGGAAACACTGTCATACAAAAAGGAGAGTATAAATTAGATTGTGTAAACAGGATTTAGAGCCTGCATCTATTTTCAAAGATAATTAAATATTGGTTTAGAATGAGCCCCCAGTTCTTGATAGGTTGTGTCCACGCCTCTTCGATGTTTTTAATGGATAGATAAA
>JAJTHV010000299.1 GCA_021300095.1 Flammeovirgaceae bacterium
GTCTGGACGTTTGGTGTAAGCGTCTGGACGTTTGGTGTAAGCGTCTGGACGTTTGGTATACGCGAGTGTACGGTTTTTGTATGCCAGTTTTCCCATCCAGTCTGACAGTATTTCAGTTGTGCTTGCCCCTTCTCTATAGCTGTTTTCTAAAAAAAAGTGCCGTAATTATATGTGTACTACTGGAATATAAAATTTACTAAAATTATTAGCAAAATAAGCAGACTATTATTTATGTTTGGGGCATGGGACAGGCCAGAAAGGATAAGCGATTTAAGGGTGTGAGTCCGTTTGCGGATGTGAGTCCGAACATCTTTTATGACATGGATGAGGTGCACATTCAAAAGGTCTTTGATTTGCTCACCGACCGGTTTGGGTTTCCGGCTGAGTGGCGCAAGGTGTGGAAGGAACATTTGGACAAGCAGCCGCGGGGTGCAGACGAGATTGGGCTCTTTCTGGAATTTGGCACCGCGCGCATCGAGCCGATTTTAAATGCGCTGCTGCTGCGCCACTCCGGGTATAGCACGTTCGCCAAACTGTGCGAGTATATTATTCTGCATAATCGGTAAGTTCTCCTACGATGAATCTAAAGGTTTTTTGGGCGGCCGGGCGGGCTGTACGCTATACTCCTCTCCCGATAGCTATCGCGATGCGGGGTGCCACTCCCATCCTTTTGTCTTCCGAAGCTTTAGCGTAGGAAGATGCCGCAAGGGCTTTGGTAGACGTTTGGTGAAGGGAAAAGAGTTAGTTGGAATACATGTAGCTATGAGGTAATACTATCTGACTGGGCGAAACGCACTACCCGTGTTATGTTAGCATTATTCTGTATCACGTATAATGTACTTACGGGCAAGGATCCTGAATTTTTTTGTCACATTCCAAAATGCAAATCCACTACGCCCTGTTGGGATTTTCCAATAAACAATATGTCCCTCATTTTTTCTTAAACCAAATTCAGAAATGTAACCGTCTGTTTTAACGCCAATATATGGTCCGGTATGTCCTGGTACATTTATAGATTTATAGCCAGTGTGGTATTCAAAGTCTGAATATTTTAGTTCTTGAGTTGCATTGTTTTCAAAGTAAACGAAGCGTCTGGTCGTGCATACAACAATAATTTCATTGTCTTTTTTTAAAACCAACACGGGAAGTTCGTTATTAAGTGCAAGCGCATTGATTACTTTTTGTGTGTTTGCGGAGATTTTGTCAAACAAGGTGAATTCCTCTTGTCCATTAAAACTATCGATGGGGTTTCCATGATACTTTAAGAACCAATTAATAATTTGGTTTTTGATTTCCTTGTCTGTCTTTTGGAATTTATCCATTGTCATTATAATGACACCCAACATCAATATGTACGCATGTATTCTCTAAAACTTGCAACTGTTTCATTTATATCCGCTTGCTCTTTATTCAAATTTCGTGCTTCTCTCTCACTCCTCCAAAATAAATTATTGGTGTGGTTGTCTGAATCAGGATTTGCTGGAGGGTTTACTTTCTGCGACACCCTGCGGGCCAGTAACTATATCAAGATGCATAAGTTTGCCGCAGAGTCCGAGGCGAGACTCTGCGGAGAAGTAAAAACGAAAGCTGGCGTATTGTTGTGATTGTCTGAATCAGGATTTGCAGGGATTGTAGGATGGGCAGGATTATTTAGTTTTGAGTTAATGAAAGTACGAGGGTACGGAAGTGAACTTCCGCGCCAAACGAGGGGGCGCGCTGGGGTTGTAGTTGCTCGATAACGAAATGAAGAGCCTAAAAACGATATTCTCGTTTTATATAGTTACTACATTTCGTTTTATTTAACTAATCGCCAACTAAAACCATCATTAATTTAATTCTAAATACCACTTTCTTTTTTTCATTAGCATACCCCATTTATGGGGTATTGATTTAATCGCTTTTTATCAATACAATGAGTATTTTGTTGCCAATTATCTACGGTATGATCGAACTAGAAAACATTAGTCTCTTAAAAATAATCTCACAAATTCATCCGGTTTCAGAAGCACTGCAAAATGATTTAATAAAGACACTGGCTATTGAAACGATCCCAAAGAAAACCTATTTGCTAAAAGAAGGTGAAGTATTTCAAAAGATGTATTTCATCGAAAAGGGTTTAGCCAGAGCATTTTATTTTGACGAACAAAAGGAACATACTTCTTGGTTTATGAAAGAAGGTGACTTTATTATTTCGGTTAATAGCTTTTATAAGCAGGTGCCAAGCCAAGAACATATCGAGGTGCTTGAAGACTCCATTATGGCCTCCATTACTTATCAACAATTGCAGACTTTGTATCAAAAGCATTTGGAATTTAATATCATCAGTCGGGTTCTAACCGAACACTATTATTCTTTAAGCGAAGAAAGGTTGTTTGCCATGCGGCAATCTTCTGCAAAGCACCGGTTTGAATTCTTTATTAACAAGTACCCTGAGTTGGCGAAACGAATTTCGCTCAAACAAATGGCCTCTTTTCTTCGCATGACTCCTGAAACCATCAGCAGACTACGAGCGGAACATTGATTCTTGACGCAGATCAAGAAATTAAAGATCTTGATGTAGATCAAGTGATGATGCTATTCGGGCTATATAGATTTGATCATTCAATCAATCATACCATGAAAAAAATAGCACCTTTCATCATTTTCCTTCTCCTTTTTTCTTGTCAGGATACAACTGATCTGCGTCCCGATTCGGTTCATAAACAAAACATTCTTACGTACCTAAACAAAACGAAGGATCTATACAGCGGCACGAGTGTTCAAAAGATAGAAGATCTGTCAAATGCCATTGACTTTAAAGAGATTCAACAATATCAATTGCGCACGACTGAGCAACTCTTGATTGCCAGCGCAAAACCATTACCGGGTCTACCAACATCGGCTATCACAAAAGTCATATTTTATGTCAATAATGGAGAAGTAGTACGATCAAACATTGTTTGCTTTAGCAATAGCGCAGCCAATGCAGATCAGGTAATACTCTCAATTCTAAACATGAATGAGAAAAAGGAGTCGTACTCCGGCAAGATTACGTTTCTGCGGGCAACGCAACAGCTCTATCTATTTAATGAATATGAAAATGGTGAGCTTAGAGTGAATGGCATAGCGCGACCCAATTTAAAGAACCTAAAAGGAGGCCGAACCAATGCGTGCATAGATTGGTATTTGATTACCACCTACTATTACCCCGGAGGACATACCCGAACTACCGACCAATATTTGTTTACTACATGTGATTGTGGGGGTGGCGGTGGCGAAGAAGCCTATCGTGTAGCGTGTCAAGGTGGTGGAGGTGGTAGTGGAGGTGCGGCAGGCAGCGGTAATGGACCCATTATGCCGGCCAATCCACAAAACAACGATGAATACGAGTATACGGACAATACGGGCAAATACACGAAGTATGTGTACAACGCGCATTCTGACATGTGGCAGATTGTTGAGATAGTTGTGACACCGTTTACGATCATTGCTGAGCCTGAAAACTATTCATTTTTAGCAGAAATAGAGTCTCCATTACATGGACAGGTAGTTGTGGGTGATGATAACCTGCTTTACAAATATGATGCTTCTACGGGAAATTGGGAGGGGGAAGTGCCTAGTCAAAATAAATTATGTGGTAGTTATATCTTTACAGAAACTGGAGATGGCTTAACAGCAGAAATAATAACCTTGAGCGCGCCAGCCTTTCACAGGCCAAGCGGACAGCACATACCTCACCTTTGGGGCTCTGCATGTTTAACATTTGGAAGCAGCACTGGTTTGACAAATTCAAAAGATGCATCCGCAGCATTCAATCAAGCTTGGGCATTAACAACAGATGAAGTAGAGGTTTGGTTAAATAAAGAAAAAACGGCACCTTTAAGCGTAGTATATTCAGATTTTTTTAAGTCCACATTGCTATCCAAACTTGCAAAAACAGTTGATGGTGCTTTTTGGTTCTCAACTGGTCCTTGTTTTATGCCAGGCACAGTGCCAAGTCTAACACAATACTGTAATTAAAGTCGATTTAATATGATAGATCTTGAGGTTTTCAATGAATTGCGATTTGACATCTACAAATACTACCCTATAGGTGAGCCTAGGCTAAAGACCAGCCAAGAAGATGCTATAAAGAAGATAATAGTGGAGAAAATGGATAGCAAAAGTGAGGTGAATATCCAGTGGAAAAAAGTGATTGACGATTATCGCAAACTTGGCTTCAACCTTGTAGAAAACATGTATTTTATAGAATTCCCCAATTTGATGGCCTCGCTCGACTTGAACCACGAAGTAGAGGGAATAACCATAAAAAAAAAAACTTATCGTTTGTATGTCGTTGTTGACACCCTATTATACCATTTATTTTACCTATACCCATCGTGTAAAATTAGAAGAAGGACAAGGATCTGCTATTCTCGGACCTCTCGTATTCTTAAATGACAAATCCTACTCTTCCCTTAAACCTGTCGTCAATCTGGAGTCTATCATGTCGTCTATTGAAGTTAATTTTCCCGGGTATAAGTTTGTTGATCATTATGCATTAATGATCAACAAACTACAGGGTGGCTTGCCGTATGGTTTTGATCGAGATCTGCCTCCGGAAAAATATACTTACTACCAATTTCTATTTGATCCCAATCAACCTCAAAATATATCTTATTAAAGCAACGGCTAGTAAAAACATGAAAGCTTTATTCACACTCATTTTGACTTGCTTTGTTTTTGTGATTTCGAGTAACAAAATCGTTTTTGCACAAACAGAATGCAAAGCAACTGAAGTATTTGAAGTGGGCGATACAGCTACATATAAATCCAGACTTATGCCCATACTCAAATGCGAAGCACTCAAGAACCTGACCATTCAGATAACACAAAATAAAGGATGGGTGGTGTTTTCGTCCGTTCAGGGTAACGACTTTGGATTTAGGTATTCTGCTAAATTAAATCTTGTTGCTTTATTGGAAGATTTAGGCATTGCAAAAAATCTGGAGTCGTTGGAAGTGTCAGATCTCGGAATAGACTATTTGCCTGAAAGCATGGTAGATCTGGTCAACCTTCAATCGTTAGATATAGGTTTTAATAAGCTTAATGTTTCAAAAGAACTTCCTAAAATAAATTCTTTGAGTAATCTTAAAGTGTTAAAAATTTATGGTTGTATTTTCACCGAAGATGATTTAGAAACTATCCGAAAGCAGTTGCCCAACGTGACCATTCTTTATTCGCAAAATCATTTAATCGAAGAATTTAAAGCACGCAACAAGAAGTAGTTTTCTCTCCTTCTATTTCACAAAGCATCCTATAATTCCCACTATCATTCTCTTGCAAGTAAGAGTATGATGTTTTTAATGCATTTTTTACACGTGTCTTTTAACCAATGATTATGAAGCTTTCGCTTCTATTATTGTTATTTTCATTTTGCTATTCTCCCTTGCTTTCGCAATCAACTGAAGACTTTAGAAGAGAGTTTAAGAATGCAGCTAGCAGTAGATTTTCCGATAAAGAGTTAAACCGAATCTTTAAAGAGTACTCGGTATACTTAACTCCACATAGCGATGTAACTCAACTAGTGGGCACTTTAAAAGGCCAGAGTATTGGTGTGTACCCTTTGGCTGAGTTCAAAGCAGACCCAATTTACAAAAACAACATTTCTAAACTTTTAAGGTCGAAAAACCCAAACAAAAGAATACTAAGCTATTTGGTCATTGCCGCATCGGGTGATCTAATGATGGAAAATGAATTGTTTGAAAAAATCAAGACTGAACGCAATAAAAATTGCTTAATGTGGGCTGGTTTAGCTTTACTGCACATTCATACTACTCGAACCACCGTACTTTTTGATTTTATAGTCGAGAACGAAAATTTTGATGACATGCACATGTATCCTATGCTTCTCAAATTAAATAAGGATTCTTTGCAGCAAACAGCTTATTCAAGAATAAATAGTAAGGAATTAAAAGCCAGAATATTGGCTGCACAAATATTATCCAATACACCATCTAACAAAAAGACGGAGGAAGTCTTACTAAAGGCGGTCAGCGAGTGGGATATTAATGTAAAAGGGTATGCAATATTCTCAATAAAAGAGTTGCAAATCGGCAACCTATTAAAAATTCTAAAGCCTTTGTTAGAAAATAAACAGACTAGGGGTATTGCATTGGAGGCATTGGCTAACAGTCCGACAAAAGAAGATAGGGATTATCTTTTTGGGTTAGTGAATAGTAAAGATACGATACCCAGTGAGTTGCTTGATTGTTTTATTAAGTCAAAAAATTTTGAAAGTCTAACGTATTGGCTCGAATTAACACACACGAAAACATTTCCAAAGAACTACTATTTTTCTTCACGAAGTCAACCAATGCTTTATACTGACACTACTTTGACGTATCTTCATCATGCCCTGCAAAAAAATGAAAATCCGGAAATTCTAGATGAATTAGTTAGAGCCTTAGAGGGTAGAACGGATAGTACTTCAACCGATATCATGTTAAGATTATTACAAAATAAAAACTCAAACGTCAGGTATTGGACAGCAAATGCTTTAAAAGGCAATCATTCAATTAAGTTAATAGAACTGTTACCTCAGCTATTAGAACAGCCCGCTATTCGAGTTGTTTCTATGACAGAATTA
>JAJTHV010000156.1 GCA_021300095.1 Flammeovirgaceae bacterium
CAATGACCCCTTTGTCGGCCATGCGTTTACTCAACCACTCGAAATAGTTGAGTGTTGGCTGATAACGGTGATTGGCATCCATCAAAACGAAATCGATCTTCTGAGGAGTTTGTAAAAACGCTGGTAAGGTCTCATCGATATTACCGCTAATGATCTTGATATTTTTGGATTCAGCAAATTCAAAATTAGTCAGCGCAATATCCACCACTGAAGCATTTCCTTCAAAGGTGTGTATTTTAGCCAATTTGGACTGCGCGAGGTAAAGTGTAGTAACACCTAGGCTCGTTCCCAACTCTACAATGTTTTTCGAATCGAAATAGTGAATCATTCGCCCATAGAGTCGGCAGAATTTTTCAGGTGTTAAACTGGTGGCAGCGATCTCTGCTATTTTTCGATTATTGCTTTTGAAATGACGAGAAGGTGCACCCAAGTCATTCATGAATATTTCGCTTTGTGTGGAAAGCAATTTTTGCCGTATACTTTCAATGGAGGAAAGGGCTGGTTCTTCTTTTTGTGGCCGTATTACTTTCTTATAAAAATCGAAGAAAAAAGGTGAATGAATAGAATGTTCATCGACTGCGTTCAGCCAATGGCTTAGGAAGGATTGTAAATGAAATAAAGTCAAGGGAGCTTAGATCATCTAGTTCATCCGCAAAGGAGCGACCATGACAAACTCAGGGATATTCACCGTAAACTGTGTGCCATCTACGATGCGTTCCATTTGATAGGTACCCACCATCTTGCCGATGCCGGATTTTAAGTTGCAGCCGGAAACATATTGATGCGATTCTCCCGGTTCCAATAAAGGCTGTAAGCCAACTACGCCTTCGCCTTCCACTTCGCGTGGCGTAAATCCGGCATCATGGATGTGCCAATGCCTGCGCTTTAGCTGAATGGTAAACTCACTTTGATTTTCGATGGTGATTTTGTACGTAAAAACGTAGTGATATTGACTAGGGCTTGAATACGAAGGTTGATACTCCGTTTCAACAATTACCTTTACACCGTCAGTTATTTCAGCTACCATACGGTCAAAAATATCAATTTTTTCTAATTTCCAACTTTCAATAGCCCATGTATTTTAACTATCAATTTCGAATATGGAAGTAAAAATTGCCCAATCTTGGAAAGAAAGGCTGGCGGGAGAGTTTCAGAAGCCTTATTTTGAGCAATTGACAGCCTTTGTGAAGGCAGAATATGCAGCGGGCACTGTCTACCCAAAGCCCCAACAAATTTTCAGCGCTTTTGATAATTGCTCTTTTGGCGATGCTCGTGTGGTGATTTTGGGTCAAGATCCTTACCATGGGGAAGGGCAGGCCAATGGGCTTTGCTTTTCGGTGAATGATGGGGTAAAGCCGCCCCCATCTTTGGTCAATATTTTCAAAGAGATCAAAAACGATTTAGGACTTTCTATTCCGGCCTCCGGCAATCTGGAGCGGTGGGCCAAACAAGGCGTTCTGTTGCTCAATGCTACACTGACCGTGCGCGCGTCATCACCTGGATCTCACCAAAATAAAGGTTGGGAAACATTTACGGATGCAGTTGTAAAGTTGATTTCAGAAGAGAAACAAAATGTAGTATTTGTACTTTGGGGCGCTTACGCGCAAAAGAAAGGCGAGGTAATCGATCGAAGTAACCATTTTGTGATTGTGTCTCCACACCCTTCGCCTTTTTCAGCCGACCGCGGATTTTTTGGATCAAAGCCTTTTAGCAAAACGAATGAATATCTGCGAAGTAATGGACTCAAAGAAATTGAGTGGTAAAAAAAATAGCAGGCCGATGTCAGCCTGCTACTCTTGATAGATTTTGTTTAATTATCGAATCAAATTAAAGAAACGACTCCATCTGATTTTATCCAAGAAGGTTCCGTATTTATCAATGGATAGCCAGATGAAAAATCCTTTGCCAACAATGTGATCTTCGGGTACAAAGCCCCAGTAGCGGGAGTCGTGAGAGTTGTCGCGATTATCACCCATCATGAAGTAATAGTTCTGGTTGAAGCTGTATTCTGTTACCTCTTTACCATCGATTAACAACTTGTTGTTTTCAATCTTTACGTCTTTCAGATTTTCGTAATCGGTAATCGTAGAGCCGTAAATAGAAAGTGTCGAATCGTTGATTGAAATCTTCATTCCTTCCTTCGGAATAGTCAACGGACCGAAATTGTTTCCGGTCCATGATTTAGTGTAGGGTGAGTAAGGGAAAGTAGGATTATTATTGTTAGCCAACTGTACTGATTTTACGTAGGGCAGTGCTTTTACTTTTTGCAGAATATCTTCCGGTAAACTCATAACAGTATACACTTGATCACCATATCGCTGCGCGGATTTAATGTCATCTCCATCCAGACCAATGGCGCGAAGGTTACGTTCATTGATTTCATCTTTCGACTCAACCTGATAATCAAATTTTTGTTGTGGGGCAGCTTCTACCGCTTTTCCGTTGATAAAAACTTGTCGGTTTTTGATTTCAAGAACGTCTCCGGAAATCCCTACGCAACGCTTGATATAGTTCGTTTTAAGATCCACCGGATACTTTACCCAAGGACCCTGAGAGCCATCTTGGTTATCCCAATTGTTTTCACGCAATCCGGGTACATTAAACACGACCACATCCCCATTTTTAACGGAAGTAATACCCGGCAAACGGTATGATGGCAACTGTACCCAATCCAAATAGGATGGAATGTTGGTAAACCAGATCTTCTGATGAGTCAACGGAATTTGTAATGGCGTGCGTGGGGTGCGTGTACCATAATGAAACTTACTCACAAACAAGAAGTCGCCCACGAGTAGTGAATTTTCCATGGAAGGAGTGGGGATGGTATATGCTTCCATAATCAGCCAGCGAATCAGGGTGGCTGCTACTACCGCAAAGAGTATCGCATCCCACCATTCGCGTAAA
>JAJTHV010000366.1 GCA_021300095.1 Flammeovirgaceae bacterium
CTGCTGTGAGAAACAAAATGGATTTGGCATTTGCAAAATCCGGAACAGTCGCTGGGTTTGAAGAAAAAATCAGACTACAAAAAACCCAAGCGCAAATCTCCTACAAACAAGCCAAAGACGGCCTAAGGACCAAAGCGCGGCAGTTTAGAAATCCCGAGTGATGAGCTCAGGATTTTTTTTGGTTTGTGGAGGGAAAATTGCACTTTTATCCAGCGAATATGTAAACTATAAAATGATAAACTGTGACAAGATATTGGTTTGAATTTATGTCTACACAAATCAACGATCTTCCTCCCGGATTATTTAGGGGTTGTGGAATTACTGCTCACGACCTTGCCGATGCGATTTCGATTCTTCGACAAAAAGTTTTTCAGGGTCAGGAAATACCGAAACTAAAGGACAAAAAGGAGAATATAGATATAAGGACTTTGGATCACGGGCACGTAGTACCAAACATGAAGGACCCGACTTTAAGAGGTGTTTGGTTTCCCTTGGGATATGAATGAAGGGGCTTGTAAAGTGACTGGCCCATGACAACACTGGCAAGAGATCTAAAAGATGCGCTTTTAATAATGTTGTGGACCATTTTGATTTGAAACAAATAGGACTTGGGACGAATAAATAAATGACACCAGACCAATTTTACAACGAACTTGTCAATGAGTTCCCAACTCTTAAAGAGAGACTGGGGACATGGGACTCTGATTCCACTCATTTCAAGATGGAGGAATTTGCCGTCCACACAAAAAACCGAATCTTAGCTAATGACCTTTTCGAGGTGAAAAGATGTTTTCAGTTTCAAGAACAGAGGATTGAGTTAGCGGACGACCACCTTATCAATTGCATGACTGTTTCTTTTTGTGAGTCATTGCTACTCGGGGGATTAGGGACGAGGAGCGAAGAAGCTACGTCATTAATGGGACCGCGACTTTTAAAACTCTACCGAGATTACGAGAATTATTATAATGACCTTGTAAAAAGGCCTCGGCAAAATTAAAATGGCACGCAACAAAAACCTATTGCATGCGGGTATGTGCGTCATTGAAGTGTATAATTCTTTATTTATCTTTATTATGTTGGACAGGGCGCAGGTTTTTAAATGCCCGCCAGCAATAAGCTGAACGTTAGGCGCAATAAGCCTTTGGACAAAGTAAGAAATGAGAACGACTTGGACACTTCTTTTTTTAGTAATTACGACTTGGGTTTATAGTCAATCCAAGAATGAGGAATTCTTTCTGAGTTTTGACTCAATTCAAACAACGACCGAGCTTGCCTCCATAAAAGGTAAGATTAGATTTGAAGTTGAATATAGAGAAAGTTTGAATTTAGGAATTGAACATATAAACTGGTTAGCCTACAAAGGAAGAAAAACTAATGGTATACGACTGATTACACTTTCGTTTGAAGGCAGAATATTTTACAAAGAGTTTTTTCGAAAAAAACCCAAAAAGGAGACTTTTGGATTCGACTATGAAAAACTTTATTCACATGAGGATATCGAAGTACTAAATCGACTTAACGACTATGCACTCAAAAAATTAGGTGACAAAATTGACTTTGAAGATATTGAGAAAGTTAGGGAAAGAAGCACTTTCGGTTATGTATGTTATGTATCCGCATCAATGCCGACAGATGGGGAACAAATGCTTGAATTTGTTTCTAAAAAGGACACTGTTGAACTTACGAAATGGTTAAAAAGCATTAACCCTGTCAAACAAACCTACTCATATCTTGGATTCAAACTGTTAGAATCAAAAGGTGACATACGATTGACAAGTGATATTGAAGACCTTCTAACCAATATCGAGAATAACGAAACTCCAATCTATACCTGTAGAGGATGCACGACTTGGGAATACTCTCAGATAAAAAATATATTGACCAAAGAGAATGTTGAAAAATTCATTGAGCGAAATAAAAGATTGAGATAGGCTTACAGCGCCTAACAAAATACATATGCCAAACAGGGGTTTGGTGTTGCCATTTACGTGTAATCAACTAATTTAACATATCAACGTGGGACAGTGACGCATTTCAGAAGCCCTGTACCTCATATGTACAAACGTTACTCGCTATAAGGAGCACTTGTAAAATGACTGATTGGTGATAACACCGACCAGAGGTAAAATAGAATTTAATTACGGATTTCGGGGTATTGATAAAAATATACCCTAGTTTTCTTTAAACAGAATATACACTAATTCATGGAAGAAAAGATAATTCAGCTTTCAAACATCCAAGCAATTGCCAAGAGTAGCCTTTTCGTTTTTGGAACGCTTACCTTGTGGTTAGTCTATAAAATGATAGGAGCCTTCATCTTGAACTATTCACTAGATTCAAATGGCTTGAGAGAAGAAGGGGATTTATTCATGCCTATAGTGGCCGGTTTTACCATCGCGGCATGTTTCGCTTCATTGGCCACTATTGGCTCTTATGGATTGTTGCGCTTAAAAAAATGGGGATTAATTTTATATCATGCCATAACCATTGTTTTTGCATTGGCATTATTGGCATTTCTTATTTATAAGATTAGCGGAGGAAGAAATGATTCGTATTCAAGTATCGCAGCTCAGTTTGATGGTGAATCATCAAAAAGATTTCGAATGTATCAGTACTTTAGCACGATCGGAAGTGGCATGTTTGTGTTGTTGTTTTCTTGGATACTCGCACGAGTGAATCTATTTCTAGGCAACCCTGTTAATCGATGTGAATTTAAATAATACCGATATAAATGTTTTTTCAAAAAGCTTTTAAGAGCGCGTTTATTGTAGTAATTCCTTTGATTCTTTTAAGCAATAGCAATTTGAAGGCTATAAATAGGCAAGATTGCCGATCACTCTTAAAAGATTCGACTCTTACAAATGCAGCTTTTGTAAACTATCAAATTACCGATGGTGTTGTAACAGTTCAATGGGGAAATAGAACATTCAGCCGACAACTAGAGGATGAGTTTTATTGCGATGGCACACCCAATACAATTCCTTGGATTGAAACATCCTCCGACAAATATATTGTAATGCGAAGAGGCTGTGGTTCGCCTTGCTGGTATTTTTATGTGCTTCCATTGGCCAAAGAACAATCCATATCTAATGGAATGTTTGATTTGGATATAGATCTTCAGAAAGAACAAATTGTTTATGTAGATAATCATTCATTGATTATCGAGCAGTTGGGTACCCATCGAAAGCAGACAGTTATTCCAAAAATTGATTGCAAGGCAGTCTTCTTAGGTTTTTGCGTAGACTCAATCCAACTTGCCAACAATAAGCTTTATATTGAGTGGGTAGATTGGAAGAACAACGAAAAGAATAAAGTGGTACAATGGGTTGATGTTAAGTTGTAAATAACCATTTATCGAGTTAAATTAGCTTCGATCTTTGTTATAACTAAACTTAAATAGTCAGTATATGATAACAGCCATTATAATTATTTATCTGGCAATTGTAGCCGTGATGTTTACTTGGGCTTGGGTGGATAGGTCGATGCGAACCCAAAAACGTAGTGGGATGAAATTCTTAGGATGGATTGTATTCCCTGCTTTGGCATCTATTCTTTATTTCCAGCAACGTCCTCGAAAAGAATTTCAGCCAAAGTTCAATCGACACGAACGATAGTTTCAGATAACTCTTACTACTCGCAGGAAATGAAATGTCTGGTCTTTTCGGTTTTATTTCTAGCAAATACAATTGTTGCTGCACAAACAACCCATGCTCCGTTTGATGGCCACCATTGGGAGGCACCCTACACGCTACCAATACCAAATGGCTGGGGCATCGAACGGTTTTTAATACCGATCAGCTTTGCGCCTCAAATTCCTTATTCAGGTGTAGAAGATATTCGCTTTACCCCGGGCTGGTCCGATGCCAAGAGTGATGAATATTGGAGCTACGCATTTTTATGGTATCTGGATAGTTCCGTAATGATGGATGCAACAACTATTACGAATAATTTAAAATTCTATTATACTGGTTTGGTGAATGTGAACGGTAGCGGTATCCCAGCCGACAAAATAATACCAGTGGTTACTTCTTTTGCAGAAGTAAAAACAGAAGCAGGAGATGTAAAAACATTTGCAGGTACTATCCGCATGCTCGACTACATGACGCAGAAGCCAATCTTTCTCAATGGTAAAGTGCACCAGAAAACCTGCGATGGAGTCAACAAGACTTTCATATTCTATGAACTATCGCCACAACCCATGACGCATAAAGTGTGGAATAGTCTGGATTTATTGTGGAGTCAGTTTACGTCTGATAAACCGTTTACAAATAAATAAGCTGTATAAAACGTGTCTCAGCTTCATATAAATATAGTGAGGAACAATCGTATAAGGAATTTAGTGTTAGGTGGTTTGCTCCTCATGAGTATGGCTTTATCGTTTTCTTTTGTAGTGAGTGACATCAGCGAAACCGGAACAATAAATAAAATTGAAGCACTGTTAATGATTACAGTGCCCTTGATCCTTATTGGTGCGTTGGCATTTATCCCATTCACGCAAATCTTAGAATCTAATGAAAACGAGCTTTCTCTTTACTATCGATTGGGAGCGATTAAGTTTGGAAACAGAATCATTGGCAAAGCAAAAGCAATTCTTCTGGAACAAAACGAACTGAAATATTACTGTATAGGGATTCAATTGATAAACGGAGATGTGATTGCTATGGAAAAACATCCCACGCTTGATTGGGCCACTATCCGATATGAAGAATATAAGATGCTAATTGACCATGGAAAAGTCGCTGTATGAGAAAATACGCGTTGAGTTGTTTAGGAAGGACTGGGTGGAGTGCCCAACGTGTAAGTTTCTGTTTAATCTAAAAGACACCAATCAATGGTCAGGATTGATCCATAAACGTTGTGGGCAACGGTTGGAAATTGCGGGACATAAAAATGAACTTACGTTTATATGGTGCCTGGTAGCTAACATTTCAACCGATGATTCGAGTCGGTTTAAAAAGGGAACGAAAGTTTATTTGTATCCTCCATTATGGGGTGATGGATATCAGTCAATAAAAGTAATTGGCAAGGATAGGGAAACGAATAAGTTCATGGAAATAATTGTCAACGAAAAGAGATTGAGCGCCTACAAGGTAGTAAAGGTTACTAAGCCTGATATTATATCACGATTCTGCAATCATTGGAATAACAATCCCGATTCCGTTGAAGCAATGCTTAAAATGGCTGATGAGATGAATAGGAGAAAGGCTCTTCGGGATAAGGACAACTCAAATGACAAATGATATTGTGTAATCTCTAAAAACAAGTTAAATGAATTTTAAGAATCGTTTGATCGCAGCGCTCATTTTCTATATCCTAAGTAGTAACTTCAATTTTGAGGTCAAAGCCCAAAACCCGGATGTTTATAAGAAAATAAGTCGAATTGAATCGTATAGTAAGTACGAAGTAATTGTAGTTGATAAACTATCGCTCAAACATTTAAGCGATAGTTCCATCACATTTCTGGAGTTGATTAGTTATATAAGAAAAGGTAACAAAGATTTATCAGGCAAAGCAGAAGAGAAATCGAAAAGTGGAAGTGTAGAAAGACATCGAACTTATTATTTTGATGAGCAAGGTAAAATCTTTGCGCTAATTGAACGTATTCAACCTCCGGGAGAACCGTTGAAAAAACTTACCTATTTCTATGAAGTTGGAGACCTCAAATTAGTTGTCGATGAGAATAATCAAGATGTCACGAATAGTGTCGATAAGGAGAAAATGTACTATTGGATTAGGCGAATGTTTGACGAGTATGTTTTAAAATAGTTGTTCCTGTTAAATTGCATCACATGAAAGAACTACTCACTTTTATTTTCGTTTTTTTGTTGACAAGCTGCAATCAGAAACCTGATTCTTCTGTTGCTTCAACTGAAATTTCGGAATCGGAGAGCATACCCGCCAAAGTAATGCGTGATAAAAAGCTTTGGATGACCGAAAACTTGGATATCGCTATTGCGAATTCGTTTTGTCCCGAAGACAGTACACTTTGTAATGAATTTGGCCGCTTATATACCTGGAAGGCAGCTATAGAAGGATGTCGCACATTGGGTAAGGGATGGCGGCTACCCACGAACGAAGAATGGCAAAACCTGGCCAAGCAATACGGTGGTATTGTTGATGATTCCGAAGATAATGGAAGAAGTGCTTACGTCAATCTGTCGGAAGACAGCAGTGCAGGATTCAATGCATTGTTAGCAGGTAATCGCCAAGCAGATGGTACCTATGAGCGACTGGGTGCGCATGGCTTTTATTGGACGGCAACTGAATCGGATAGCACGGAAGCTTGGTTTTACAACTTTGCAAAGGAGGCCACTTTGTTGAATCATCATACAGGTAGTAAACTCCGAGCCATTTCAGTTCGATGTATTAAGTAAGTTATCGTCATCCATTGACTTTCTTGAAGCTTGTTAGGGCCGGAAGATGAAATTGTCATCCTGACAAGAATTACCGACATTCGCGTATGCGCAAATTCAACCTATCTGTGATTGTAAGCTTTTTCGCGGGACTACTATTTTCTTTTATTGGTTTTGTTAATCTCTTTTGGGGTAATGATCCTTTTTATGGATTGATGGTGCTTTCTCTCTCGTTGCTGTTTTATTTTCCGATCATTCAATGGATACTAAATCAGCTATCGCCAAAGATGGTATTAATCCTGAAAGTTGTAATAGGGCTTTTTATTCTTTGGTCGAGCCTGGGCGTAGGAGAGTTGTTTTCAAAGATAAAAATCATGCGCGAGCAGTTCCCCCATCCCAAGGTTGAAGCGGGAATAAATTAGCTAGGAATAAACATTCGAAGATTTTCTTCTCACAGTTTTGTCACACCGGCCGAAACGGCACGTCTAATAGGCAAAACGAATCAAAAATGAAGATTTTAACTTATTCACGAAGCTACGTGGCGCTGATCGGCATTGCCGTCATGGCCATGGCATTTCAACTTCTAACACCGCATTCCAATTCAAAACAGTTAAACACAACCAATATGTCCAACAGTGAACCAACAGTCCTCACAATTACCTATGTGAAAAAGCCGTGGTATGCATGGCGTTCGCTCGTAGTTAAGAAGTTTAAAGAATCCATTCCCGAGTACGAAGCCATTCTCGGTTTGCTTCAGAAGAATTATCATTTTGCAGAAGATTATAAAAAGTTCGGTGGTATTTATCATTGGAGTACAGAAGCTGAAGCGAAAGCTTGGTTTAATCCGAAGTGGTTTGAACGTGTAATAAAAACCTATGGCGAAGCAGGTGTCGTAGATTATTATCAGATTCTTCAATCAACCACCATTGCTAAGCATGATCTTA
>JAJTHV010000245.1 GCA_021300095.1 Flammeovirgaceae bacterium
ATAATGATACAAATATTTTTTTAATTCATATACATTCACCTACCTTTTACGGAAACATTTATCGCCCAACCAACTTTAACCACCATCCCTTTTTGTGAATACAAAACTGCAAAAACAATATTTGGAATTAGAAGCGAAGCGCGCCAAGCTGCTGGGCGAAATCGCTCAACTTTCCATTGAAAAATTAAACCATAGCCAACCCGGTCGCTGGTCAATCAATCAAATCATTGCCCATATTATTGCTGGAGAAAAGTTATCAGTAGCCTATCTTCAAAAGAAAATAGGGGCGATCAACGAAGTAGAAAATACAGGTATCTATGAAGAATTTAAAATAATCGCACTTATTCTCAGTCAGCGGTTGCCGCTCAAATTTCGGGCTCCTCGTGTGGTGGTAGAAAACACAACGCAAACAACAGATCTTTTGCAGTTGGTGAAGGAATGGGATTCCGCGCGCGAAGAATTACGCCTGCTCTTGGAAAAAGTGAAGGATGATCAGATCAAGCGGAGAATTTATAAGCATGTGCGTGCCGGTAAGCTGAACATTCAACATGCGCTTATTTTCTTTCGCGAACATATCATTCACCACTATCCTCAAATTAAGAGATTAATGTAATTTTTTTGCCCTTTATCCCAATCGGTTTGGCAAGCACTGATGGGATGTGCTAAGTTGACACCTTTAAAACCTACTTTCGATCATGACTAAAAGATTGTTCTTTCTTTTTCTATTCAGCAGTTCGCTGGCTTTCGCACAAACCAATTTGCAAAGCCCGGCTCAGTTTTTAGGTTATGAACTGGGTGACCGGTTCAGCCGTCATCATCAAATGGTAGATTATTTCAAGCATGTGGACAACGCAGCTGAAAACGTAGTTGTCAAACAATACGGAGAAACGTACGAGCATCGCCCGCTCATTTACGCGATCATCGCATCCCCCGATAATTTTAAAAATCTGGAACAAATTCGCCTCGACAACTTGCGCAGAGCGGGGATGGCAGACGGAACACCTTCCACGAAAGTGGCCATTCTTTGGCTGAGCTATAATGTGCATGGCAATGAAGCCAACTCCATGGAAGCCGCTATGAAAACAATTTATGAATTGGTCAATCCGGCCAATGCCAAATCCAAAGAGTGGTTAAAGAATACCGTCATCATCATGGATCCGTGCATCAATCCCGATGGCAGAGATCGTTACGCAAATTTTTATAATCAATATGGTAATCTGCCGGCCAATGCCGATCCACAGGCACGCGAGCACGCTGAGCCTTGGCCACGTGGAAGATCCAATCACTATTTATTTGACCTAAACAGAGACTGGGCGTGGGAGACACAAATTGAATCACAGTCCCGCATTAAACTTTACAATCAATGGATGCCGCACGTGCATGTGGACTACCACGAGCAAGGCTACAACTCGCCTTACTATTTTGCACCGGCAGCTGAGCCTTTTCACGAAGTGATTTCCAATTGGCAACGCGAGTTTCAAACCATGATCGGAAAAAGCAATGCCAAATACTTTGATGAACAAGGTTGGTTGTATTTTACAAAAGAGCGCTTCGATTTGTACTATCCAAGCTATGGCGATACCTACCCAACGTATAGCGGTGCCATCGGTATGACATACGAAAAAGGCGGTATTGGCGCAGGCCTAACGGTGACTACCAATGAAGGCGATCCGCTGACGCTAAAAGATCGATTGACGCATCACTACACCACCGGCATGTCTACGTTGGAAGTTACATCTACCAACGCAAATAAACTGGTAGACGAATTCGAAAAGTTTTTCAAAGAGAATGTGAACAACCCAGCGGCTCCCTATAAAACATATGTGATCAAAGCCGATAACAATCCTGATAAGTTAGCCCGATTCACCAATTGGCTTAGCACCCACGCAATTCAGTTTGGGCAAGCGGCAGTCAGCAAACCCACACGCGGTTTCGATTACCAAACGCAAACAACTGGAAATGTGACCGTGAATGCAGAAGACATCGTAATTAATATCTATCAGCCAAAGGGGCGTTTTGTGACAACACTCTTCGAACCTTCCTCCAAACTAACCGATTCACTTACCTACGACATCACCGCCTGGAATTTGATTTATGCCTACGATCTGAAAGCTGCAGCCCTCACTGAAAAAATCGCTATTGGAAAGCCATACCAACCCAAAGCTATTGTCCAAGATCCCATCGCGACTAAGCCGTATGCCTACATTTTTACCTATCAAACAATTGCTGACGTTGAATTTTTAGGTGCGCTGATGAAGAAAGGCGTGAAGGTGCGCAAAGCCATGTTGCCATTCTCGGCCAACGGAAACAAATTTGAACCCGGAACACTCATCGTTACCCGAAGAAACAACGAAAACATCGAAGACTTCGATTTGGTGGTGCAGACCACCGCCAAAAACTTAGGTCGTAAAATACATGCAGCTACCTCTGGTCTCGTAGAAAAAGGCGCTGATTTCGGATCGTCTGATGTGAGCTACATCCGCGCTCCTCGCGTAGCTTTGTTAGGAGGCGATCAAACGTCTTCATTGGATCACGGACAGGTGTGGCACTTTTTTGAGCAACAAATTCACTATCCGGTTACGATCCTCGGCACTGACTACTTCCGCAATGTAGATTTGTGGAAATACGATGTGCTGGTGGTTCCCGATGGCAATTATCGTCTGTTTGATGAGAGTACTGTTTCCATGATTGATCGGTGGGTTGGCGATGGTGGTCGTTTGATTTTAATAGCAGGAGCCACTTCTTCCTTTGCAGAAAAGAAAAGCTTTGGATTGAAAGAATTTGCCAGCGATGACTTGAAGAGCAAGTCTGAAAAAGAAGAGAAAGAGTTACGCGAAAAAGAAGGTCCGATTAAATTTGGAGAGGCAGAACGAAAGCAATTAAGCAACTCCATTTTCGGAGCGATTTATAAAGTCACCATGGACAAATCGCATCCGCTCGCCTTCGGGTTAAACGACACGTATTATTCACTACGCACCTCCGAGTTGCATTACAGCTATTTATCAAAAGGTTGGAACGTGGGTATTTTGAAAGGAAAGCAAAAGCCATTGATTGGATTTGCCGGAATGAAAATCAACAAGAAGCTTGAGAACACACTCGTGTTTGGTGTGGAGGACAAAGGAAAAGGCCAAGTAGTTTATTTGGTAGACAATCCGTTGTTCCGCAATTTCTGGGAGAATGGCAAAATGATTTTCTCCAATGCCGTGTTTATGGTAGGCAGGTAATCTGAAAAATTAGGGGTGAAGAAGTCATTCAGGCTTCGTGACGGGAGCCTGTAAAACAACGCGGTGGTTGTTTTTTAAGCGGCTAGTTGTAGCCCCTTTTTACCTTTACGCAATGCCTGGCGGATTTCCTTCATCGCTTCTTTTTTGAAGGCGCTGTAATCCTGCTCTGGCTGGTGGATGATCGTTTTGATATAATTCAAAACTTCTTCCATTTGCATCTTGTCCATCGCGTCCAAACTTTGGAGGATGGCCAACTTCGGAGATTGTTTCATAGGACAATTAGTGGTTGTCTGATACAAAGAACGCAAATAAGTGTGGTTGGTTATTGTCGAAAAGATGCTATTCACGAAAACATAATGTAGAAGTAATTTTTATTAGTAAATCGAAGAAAAATAGAGGCATTTTTGCGCGATTTCTTCCCATTGTGAGAGTATTACTACTGCACCAACACTTTAAAACACCCGTTACCGGTGGGGCCATCCGATCCTATTATCTGGCGAAGGCGTTGGTGGATCGTAATGCTGAGGTGATTGTCATTACGGCTACCAATCAAAAAAAGGCCTATTCTGAGGTTTATGAGCGGATTACCATCCATTATTTGCCTATTCCATACGATAATAAGTATGGCTTTTTTCAGCGAATTGCCTCCTTCGTGCGGTTTATGCTGGCTTCCTTCTCACAGTCGGGTAAGCTCGGTAAAATAGACTACTGCTACGCCATATCCGTGCCGTTGACAGTGGGTATCACTGCTATGTGGATAAAATGGCGCAAAGATGTACCTTTTATATTCGAAGTGGGCGATTTGTGGCCCGAGGCACCCATTCAGATGGGCTTTATCCGTAATCACTTCTTAAAACAGTTTCTCTATTGGGCAGAAAAACAGATCTATCAATCAGCACATGCCATCGTAGGATTATCACCGGCCATTCAATCGTCCATTCAAAAAATCGTGCCGCACAAGAAAGTTTACAACATTCCCAACTTTGCCGATTGTGATTTTTATAAGCCGATTTATTCTGAAGGCAAACAGAAACTGGTAGTGTCTTACATTGGTGCTATTGGATTGGCCAACGGACTTGATTACCTGATTGAGTGTGCCAACAATTGCCGCAAAGCAAATTTGCCTATTCAGTTTGTAATTTGTGGCGAGGGCGCTTTGCGCGAACGTTTAGAAAACAATGCGAAACATCTGCAACTGCAAAATCTTACGTTCATTGATTTTCAAGATCGAGCCGGTGTTTTGCAAGTAATGAATGCTACCGATGTGTGTTTTGTGTCGTACAAACGATTGCCTGTGTTGGAGACCGGCTCACCCAACAAATTCTTTGATGGGCTGGCGGCCGGTAAGTTGATCGTTACCAATTTTGGAGGATGGATTGCCCGCGAAATTGAGGAGGCTCGCTGTGGTTTTTCAGTTGACCCAAATAATCCGTTGGATTTCGTTGTGAAAATCAAGCCATTTCTGGCCGATGAAAAAATGCTGCAGCAATATCAACAAGCAGCACGTGCATTGGCCGAGCGAAAATTTTCTCGCAAAATATTATCCGAGCAATTCGTTAACTTGTTTGCATGGAAGAATGAGAAATGAAAGCTAAAACACCCAAGAAAAAAGAACCGAAAGCAGACCCGGAGAAAAAAATTCCATCCGTACCCTCGGAGGAAAGAGAAAAACCATTTGACTTTGGCGGATTGCCGCAACGCGATCTGAAAAAAAATTTGGGTTGCGGCTAGACCCAAAAAAGTCATTAGACTTTTTTGCACTGCGTGCTGACGATTGAAAATGAACTAGTTCACACTGTTTCTTAGCAGTAAGATATTCGTTCATTTTCAATGTCAGGGTTAACCCAGATAATCCTGACTCATTCATCGGCCCAAAGGGCAAAATTGTCCAATTTTGGGTTAAATACTTTCTGCAAAAAATACCCGCTTCACGCGCTCGCTGGTGTTAGTGAGTATTTCGTAAGGAATGGTTTGAATGCGCTGTGCCACTTCTTGTAGCGGCAGATCGGGACCAAATAAAATCACTTCATCGCCTTCGTGTGCATCGGTGCCCGTTACATCAATCATCGTCATGTCCATGCACACATTGCCTACCACCGGCACTTTTTTTCCACGCACCAACACCAACCCTCTCCCTTGGCTAAAGCTGCGACTAAATCCATCGGCATAGCCAATGGCAATGGTAGCCATCTTCATTTCTGAGGAGGCTTTTCCTTTTCGGCCGTAGCCAATTGTTTCGCCCGCTTTGATGGTTTTGATTTGTGAGATGATGGTTTTCAACGTGGCAACTGGCACCAGTTGATTGAATTCTTCTTCGGTAGGATTAACACCGTACAGCCCGATGCCCAATCGCACCATGTCCAATTGAAAATCCGGAAAACGTAAAATGCCGGGCGAGTTGAGAATATGCCTAAACGGACGAATTTTCAACGCTTGCGAAAGCCCCTCGTAAAAGCGTGTAAATTTTTCAAACTGCTCTTTCGAGAAATTATCGTGAGTAGATTCATCCGCTCCGGCCAAATGAGAAAATACGCTGGCAATTTTTAGCTGTGGATTCGTGCGCAGCAACGAAATGATGGGAGGTAAATCCGACTCATCAAACCCTAACCGATGCATGCCGGTATCTACTTCAATGTGAAGGGCTGCTTGTTTACCTTCAGTGAAATGACAGAATGCGGTGAGCATCTTTAAATTGTAGATGGCGGGTTCCAGCGAGAAAGCCAGCAACGAATGAAAATTTTCTTCAGCCGGGTTCATCACCATAATCGGCAACGAAATATTATTCTTGCGTAAATCAACGCCTTCATCCGTATAGGCTACACCTAGATAATCGACCTGATGAAACTGCAAAAGATTAGCTACCTCTTCGCTGCCGCTGCCATAGGCAAATGCTTTCACCATGGCCATCAGTTTTACTCCGGTGTGCAACTGCGATTTGAAATAATTCAGGTTGTTCACCATTTTATTCAAATCGATTTCCATCACGGTGCCGTGAATTTTACGCTGCAAGCGACTGACAATTTTTTCAAATTGAAAGGCACGAGCACCTTTTACCAAAATCAATTCATCTTCGAATTGTGTGGTATCCAAACTTTGAAGAAACGCTTCAGTAGAAGGATAAAAATGAGTTTTGGCTGATAGCGAAATTTGGTTTTGCTGTGCCGATAAAACTGGTCCAATCCCTATGAATTGGTAGAGTGGATAACTTTTTAATAAGATGGAAACCTGATCGATTAGTTCTAGCTCAGTCAAGCCGGATTGCAGAATATCAGAGAGAATAACCGTTTTCTTTTTCTTTTGCTGGCCGTTCAAAAAGTCCAAGCTGATTTTTAAACCGGCCACATCATTGTTGTAGGTATCATCGATGAGTTGGCAACGATTCACGCCTTGTTTTAATTCCAACCGCATGGGGATAGCGCGCAGCAAATTGACTTTTTGCTGAATAGCCGGACCGGCAAAACCGAAATACAACAGTAAACTGATGCAATGAAAACAGTTTTCGACCGAGGCCTTGTCATCAAACGGAAGGGTGATCGTGAAGGAATTTCCTTTATACTGAACAGAATAATCGGGAAGATTCTTTTCAATTTTGATATCGGCAGCCGAATGAAATCCCCAGCTGAGTGATGGAATTTTTTGTTGTTGAATTTGTGGAGCAATGTCTGAATGATCGGCACAATAAATCAGTGTAGTTACATTCCGGAAGAGCTTTAGTTTCTCTTTGATCTTCTCGGTTTGATTTTGAAAACCTTCATTGTGTGCAGTGCCGATGTTTGTAAAAATCCCGATGGTGGGCTGAATGATTTTTTCCAGTCGCTGCATTTCGTTACGAGTGGAAATGCCCGCTTCAAAAATGCCCAATTGATGATGTGGTGCTATACCCCATACTGACAAAGGGACACCGATTTGTGAATTGTAACTGCCCGGGTTTTTGACAATGTTTCGGTCGCCCTCCAGCAATTGATACAACCATTCTTTAATAATTGTTTTTCCGTTGCTGCCCGTAATACCCACCACCGGAATGGAGAATGCTGATCGATGATGTGCTACAATGCTTTGCAAAGCCGAAAGTGTGGAAGACACTTGGCAGATATTGGCTAATGGAAACTGTGAAACATCTATCGCCTTCTCCACAACAAACTGGCGAATACCTAAATTGTATAAATGTTGAATGTACTGGTGACCATCATGGCGTTTTCCCGTAAGGGCAAAAAATACCGCCTTCTCTGCTACCATCGGTTTTCGGCTGTCGGTAATCAGGTAGGTGATTTTGCGATCCTGCGAAAGCTGAAGAATGGTGCCGGATGTGATCGATTCGAGTTGCGCGAATTGCATAGCCATGGTGGGGAGTTAAAACAACCTTGCCCCGTTGGGTACTTTTTTATCTACGGAAGTAAGCACCACATGCCCATTTTCGTTGGGGAAACCTGTTACTAAAACCTCGGAGATAAAGGTAGCAATTTGCTTAGGCGGAAAGTTAACCACACAAACCACTTGCCTTCCAATTAACTCAGCCGGTTGATAGAGTTGGGTAATTTGAGCACTCGATTTTTTGATGCCCAAGTCCGGGCCCAGGTCAATCCAAAGCTTAATGGCTGGTTTTTTGACACCTTCAAATGGCTCGGCTTTAACAATAGTGCCGGCCCGAAGGTCTACTTTTGAAAAATCATCCCACGAAATAGGCATCAGGGTAAGTGGCGTTAATTGGCTGCAATCGGTATACACAATCAGTTTCAGTGGCTCCGAATGATGGAATAACCGTTTTTTTTTCTATTTTGCGTATCCGAAACCAAAAGTACTCAAGGTTCGTAAGGAAAAGAGAGGTTTATGAATCAAAAATTCACACATCTGTTTTTTACGGTCTTCGCATTCTGTGCGATGTTGGTTTATTCTGCTCAGGCGCAAGAAAATCCCCCGGCAGGTGAACCAACCGAAGTTGACATAAAAGAACTCAACAGTCACCCTGAGCTGAATTTGAACGAAGATAAAACCTTATTGCTCGAGTCAACAGAACATCAAAGGCCACATGGAGCCGTTGTGACCCGCGAACAAGCGGTATCCAAACCGTCAAAGGCCAAAGTAGAGAAACCAGCTGAGAAGGAAGAAGAAGACGCTCTGTCTTTCAACTTCCTATATTATATCATATCCAAGTTTAAATACTCGGATATCGTTGACTAAAGCGGCCACGGGTCGTTCCAATTTTTCTTTTGCTTCGATGCTTCCCATTCACTCATGCTCACCAGGCAAGACGAAAGTTCTTGTTCGATTACTTCCCGCTTTAGGTCCGTTCCAATAATCACCAACTCATTGATGCGATCGCCAAAATCGCGATCCCACTTTTTCATAATCTCTTCCTGGTTTTCGAGGTAATCGGCACTGGCTGCCCGCTGCGCCATGCTGGTGGAGGCCCACCATTTGCCATAAGGCTCTGCTTTGGATGAGCCGCCCGCCTGACTCCACAGGATAGCCTCATTCGGCCGTGAGGCCAGCCAGAATATGCCTTTGCTGCGAAGAACATTTCCCGGCCAACGGGTTTGAATGTAATTCCAGAATCGTTCGGGGTGAAAGGGCCTGCGTTGACGAAACACAAACGACCCGATGCCATACTCTTCCGTTTCCGGTGTGTGTTTGTTATTCAGCTCTTGAATCCATCCGGCTGACTGTTGCGCCCGCTCGTAGTCAAACTTTTTGGTATGGATGATTTCTTTGAGCGCTACTTTGCCGTAGCTGGAAGGAATGAGTGTGGCCTCCGGATTGAGTTTGCGCAACACACCCTCCAGAAAAACGCGTTGCCCGGTGGTAATCAAATCAATTTTGTTGAGGAGGATTACATTAGCAAATTCGATTTGATCGGTAAGTAAGTTTACGATCGTACGATCATCTTCTGGCATATCAGTCAGTTTACGATCCAGCAAACGGTCGGCAGATCCAAAGTCGCGGAAAAAGTTAAACGCATCCACTACCGTCACCATCGTATCTAATTCGGCATAGCGCGTCAGGTCCAACAGTTCATCGCCTGTGGCAAAGCTAAAGGTTTGGGCAACGGGCAATGGTTCGGAAATGCCGGTGCTTTCAATCAGCAGGTAGTCGAACTTTTTTTGCTTCGCGAGTTTCTCTACTTCAATCATCAAATCTTCGCGCAAGGTGCAGCAGATACAGCCATTGCTCATTTCTACCAGCTTCTCTTCGGTGCGCGACAAACGCACTTCGTTTTTTACTAATTGCGCATCAATGTTTACCTCGCTCATGTCATTGACAATCACGGCCACTTTTAGCCCTTCGCGATTGTTGAGCACGTGATTGAGCAAGGTGGTTTTTCCGGCACCCAGAAATCCACTCAAGACAGTTACCGGTAACTTTTTAGTTTTAAGAAAGGGCATCATAGTGTATTTTTTAAATTTTTAATTCGTGTGCGGATCAATTCCAGTTGTGACTGAAGGGCTTTTTGCAGCTCGAGCATTTGTTGTGCAGTAAGTTCTACTGCCGTGTGGGATGAATGATCGTGTGTATGCTCCGACAATTCGTAGCCGGGAACTTCCACTTGGTTGGATCGCCACGTTTCAAAGTCGGCAGCAATGGCTTGGACTGAATCTTGAATTAGGTTCATTCTTTTTAGTTCGGCCAGATCGATTTCAATTTCTTTTGAAATGAGATACGACATGTGATGTATCACGGCTGCTTCCTTCCACATTTCATTTTCTTTGGAGGTGCTACACGCCATCGCTATGAGCGACATTCCCAGTATTGTTGCTTTCCAATTCATGGTTGTATCAGTTCAGCATCTTTTAAAATGAAATTGAGGTGATTGATGTCGGTACCGTTGAGTTGCAGCTTGCCGCGAACGGAGATTACCTGATCGGGCTTTAGTTTTGGCTTTTTATTTTTGAACTGAACTTCCGCCACAGACTCCGGCCCCGCTCCACCACAGAAAAAGCAAGCCGCATATGGAAACTTTGACAATACAATAGAATTGCCATCCATATCCATGGGAATGAAATGACCCCGTAGTTCCATTTCCTTTCCTTCCTGCGCCCGCAGTTCTTTCGTGAAGGTGGGCACTAAGAAATACTCATTGATTTCTTTAAAGTAGGTTGACTTGAAAGGAACGCGCGCGAACATCTGCCACCCGTCTGATCCGGGCGCAAGGGCGGAGATGGGAAGCGCTCCCAATATCAACAGCAAAGGAAGCGCCATGCTCCAGGTATTGCGCTTGTAATTGATTTTTCCCATTTATTGCAACTATGTTGCAAATATAGGGTTCATGTATTAATATGCAACGTTGTTGCAAAAACATGAGCTTTTTATCAACCTTTTCAATTCGCAAGCCCAACTCCCTTTTGGTACCTGCCATGCTGGATTTGGAGAAAATTTCCGATCCGGGTGTCAATTTTGTGCATTGGCAACGATTGCCGGATGCGGACATTCATCAGTTTGGCAATGCCCTGTTAACAAGTGACTTCACTGGATTTAGCCTAACGGCAACCACCCTATCGGTTCGGGAGCAATTGCAGCAAGAGTTTGATAAGTCGGCCATTCACACCGTGGGGAAGCTGCTGCTGGTAGACGATATGGTAGCGCTTACCTGTCGATTTCTTTCAATTACGGGCCAAACCCAAACGCGATTGTATCTCAAAGCCGTGAGTGATGATGCGTGTAGAAAGTTTCACACAGATCGCTATGACTTACGGCTCTTGTGCACCTATGTAGGCGCGGGCACCGAGTGGATTGACGATCGCTATGTAAACCGGCACCGACTGATGGGTGGCGATAATGAATCCATCATTAAAGATTTTTCGAAGGTAAAGTGCATGCAGCCATTTGAAGTTGGAATACTTCGTGGAGAAGCATCACCCGATAAGGTGGGCAAAGGAATCGTGCATCGCTCGCCCCCGATTCAACATAAAAATGAAAAACGACTTGTATTTCGATTAGATAACTAAAACAAAACCGCATGTTAGAAGCAAAACAACTTAGCAAAACGTATCAGGGCAAAGAGGCACTGAAGCCAACCAGCTTTACTGTTAATAAAGGTGACATCTTTTGTTTGCTTGGCGCGAATGGCGCAGGCAAAACCACTACCATTAATCTATTTCTCAATTTCATTCAACCATCCGGAGGTCAGGCATTGATTGGAGGAAAAGATGTAGTGAAAGAACCGATTGAGACTAAAAAACTACTCACCTACATTCCGGAGAATCTGATGCTCTATCCGAACTTGTCGGGATTAGAGAACCTCGAATATTTCAGCGGGCTTGCCAACAAAAAATATCCGAAAGAACAATTTCTGAAATTTTTAAGTGAGGCCGGATTGCAAGGCGATGCACACCACAGAAGAATCTCTACCTATTCCAAAGGCATGCGCCAGAAAGTTGGCATTGCCCTCGCTCTGGCTAAAGATGCGCAAGTGCTGCTGTTGGACGAACCTACTTCCGGATTAGACCCGAAAGCAAGCAACGAGTTTTCGGAATTGCTGACCAAACTGAGCAAGAAAGGAGTGGCTACGCTGATGGCAACGCATGATCTTTTTCGTGCCAAAGAAACGGGCACACACATTGGTATGATGCGCGAAGGCAGTCTAGTAGAACAACTCACCACGGATCAAATCAACCATACGGATTTGGAAAAATTGTATTTGAAACACATGAATTAAAAAGCACTTACCATGATATTGAAAATCGCACTCAAAGAACTAAAGGAAATCGTTCGGGAGGGACGCTTTCGAATTACGGCAATCACTCTTTTTGCTTTGTTGCTGGCCGCCTTGTTTGTGAGCAAAAGCTACTACACATCGGTCAATGCCCAGCACAGCGAAGCCAAAAAAAATGCTCGCAGCGAGTGGCTGGAACAGGGACAAAAAAATCCGCATTCGGCAGCGCACTACGGCACCTATGCATTCAAACCAAAGTATCCACTTTCAGTGATTGACAATGGCGTAGATAAATACACGGGAGTAAGCATTTATCTGGAAGCACATAAACGCAACGAAGCACAATATGCGGCCGCACAAGATCAAA
>JAJTHV010000278.1 GCA_021300095.1 Flammeovirgaceae bacterium
TGATGTTCTTTTTCATTTGGAATGAAATTTATAAAAATGAGGTGGTTATTAAACTTTTGCGAATGATTTGCTTCGAACAATTTCGGTGGAGTGAACCACATCGTCCCAGGTTTCGGTGAGCCCTTTTAAAAAGGTCTGTCCCGTTTCAGTAAGCGTATAGTATTTGCGTGGTGGCCCCGACTTTGACTCGACCCACTTGTACTCTAATAGTCCCGCGTTTTTCAGGCGAGTCAATAAAGGATAGAGTGTTCCCTCTACTACGATCATTTTAGCCTCAGTCAGTTCACTCAGCATGTCCGATGCATAAACTTCTCCACGGGCGATGATATGGAGGATGCAAAACTCCAAAATCCCTTTTCTCATTTGCACTTGCGCGTTTTCCAGATTCATACAGCACTTTTTTCAGCATGTCTTGCAACTATTGCGCCAAAGGTACTATGCATGGCATAGTACTGCTTTATAATTTAGAAATAGTTTTAAAAACCCCTTTTTCAGGCTATCTTGAAGGTTTCTACGAAATCATGATAAAGAACGGCCTGGCGCTCACTCTCCTCTTAATGTCCATTTTTGTACACTCTTTTGGACAAGACACACATTATTGGACATATCGGTATGGTACAAGAGCTGTTCTTTTAGGCGGTCCGGCAGTGGGTGGATTGGAAGACAACAGCTCGGTTATCTACAATCCAGCTTTGCTTAGTCTGGTAAAAAGCACTTCAATTTCGCTCAATAGCAACGTCTATCAAGTGGTAAACATCACAGCCAAGAATGGGGCAGGTCCCGGTCAGGATGTGACCAGCAATCAATTTTCGGCCGTGCCGATTACTGTATCGGGTTTGTTACGAAAGAAGAAAATCGATTCCAGATGGACGTTTGGGTATGCTATTATTGTGCCTACCGAGTTTACATTTAAGGCAACTGCCCGTGAAGCGGCATTAAAAGCCATTGTGAATGAAACAGAGAGCCCTAGCATGGAAGAATATGTAGGCCAGTTTTCTATAAATACCCGCCTTTCAGAAAACATGGGAGCCTTTGCGATTGCATATCGAATCAATGATCATTGGTCTTTGGGGTTAACCAATCAAATAACCTATCGGTCGCACAACTATAATAAGAATGAACTGAGCCGGATGATTTTGAACAATGCATTTTCCTCGTTGGTAAGTACCAGCGAATCGCAAAGCATAGAATACACCCATCTTCGGTATGCACCAAAACTTGGATTTAGTTTTGTGTCGGGTCGGTGGTCGGCAGGAGTTGCAATTGTTTCTCCAAGTATAAACTTAGGTGGCAGTGGCACGATAGCACGAGATATTAACGCAAGTTACCTGCTGGTGAATTTAGAACCCAACCCTAATTTGCCTCCCAATTTTTCTCGAATCAGTCTTGATGCGAATGATCGAAAAACAAAACTATCCACAGTATATAAAAGTCCACTATCTATTTCGGCCGGCTTTGCTTATCGAGCACCCAGAACTTTAATTGCAGTATCTGCTGAGTGGTTTGATAAGATAAGCTTGTATAATATTATGTCTCCGGAGGGCGAAGTTTTCAAACGACCCGCTACGTTAAATTTAGACAGCAAAAAGTTTTTAGAATTGAATGCGTCCAATAAATCGGTTACCAATTTTGCCGTTGGTGTAGAACATGCTCTATCGGATAAGGTTAGCCTCAGTACGGGCTTTCGCACCAATAACTCCTTTTATGATAAAGTGTTTGATGATCGAATCAATGACCGAAATAAACGCAACGTAAACAACAATCCGCTCAATCTGGATATCTCTTCCTGGAACATCTACCATGTGGTGATTGGTGGAACGTTCAAGCAAGAGCGCAGAGATTTAAGCATCGGCCTTAACTTTAGCTGGGCCGATGAAGGAGCCATTAAGCAATTCGCAAACTTTGATCAACCCACGGAATCCACTTTTTTGCTCGGGCAAAAACTGACAACAACGGCTGATTTTTTTTCGTATGGAATTCTGCTCGGTTACACCTTCCGCATTCGATCTTCTGAACAATAGATCAATAGCGCAAATGTTTCACCGTCATGCCTTTGTTGATCATCTGCTTAAGCGAATCAATGCCAATTTTTAAATGCAAGTCTACATAACTGGTAGTAACTACCTTATCGCTGGCTTCGGTCTTCACTCCATCCGGTGTCATGGGCGAGTCAGAAACTAGAAGAAGGGCGCCTGCTGGAATTTCATTGTAGAAGGCTGTCGAAAAAATAGTGGCCGTTTCCATGTCAATGGCTGCCGCGCGAATCTTAATCAAATAGTTTTTGAAATCTTCATCCCATTCCCACACTCTGCGGTTGGTAGTGTATACGGTTCCACTCCAATAGTCCTGGTTGTAATCGCGAATGGTAGTGGAAATTGCTTTTTGCAATGCAAATGCCGGCAGTGATGGCACTTCTGGTGGAAAATAGTCATTGGAAGTACCTTCTCCACGTATAGCCGCTATCGGCAAGATCAAATCACCAATATCATTTTTCGTTTTTAGTCCACCGCATTTACCTAAGAACAATACAGCTTTCGGCATGATGGCGGTAAGGCAGTCCATAATGGTGGCAGCATTCGGGCTTCCCATACCGAAGTTGATGATGGTGATTCCTTCTGCGGTGGCACTGCGCATAGCTCTGTCTTCGCCATGCACGGGCACTTTGTGCCATTCGGCAAACTTCTTTACGTAGTTATCGAAATTGGTTAATAATATATAATGGCCAAAGTCTTCTAGTTTTAGTCCGGTGTAACGTGGAAGCCAGTTTTCCACAATGTCTTTTTTGTTTTTCATCTTGCTGATTATTTAATGTCCATTTTTTTTGCTGTACTTTTCCATTCGATGCAAAAGCTCAATCTCCCGGAAATCAACGCAACGCTTAAGAAAGAATATGGCAAAGTATGGATTTTTGATATGATTCGGAAAAAGTATATCGTGTTGACGCCCGAAGAATGGGTGCGTCAGCATTTTATACATTACCTCATTCACGAACTTCGCTACCCGCGTTCGCTGTTTCGTATTGAAAGCAGCCTTACCTACAACAAACTCCAAAAACGGTCAGACATTTTAATTTTTGACCGTGCCGGTAAGCCGTGGATGCTGATCGAATGCAAATCGGCAGACATCCGTCTTTCTCAAAAAGCATTTAACCAAGTGGCTGTATACAATATGACAGTCAACGCCAAATACATTGCTGTTACCAACGGTATGGTTCACTTCTGTTGTGAGGCCGCTGTGGATGGAAAAGAGGCTGCATTCCTTGATGGGTTTCCTCCTTTTTAATCAGTCTCACATTCATTTTTCTAAACCTAGATTTCTGGTTGGTATTTTTTTAAGAAGTAGTGGCATTTTAAAGCGTATTTCTATTTGGAATAATTCTAAATAAGTGATTTTTTTGCTTATTAATAATTATTCTAAATAACATGAAATTAATTTTAACTATCTGTTTTTCAGTACTATTAACTACCTATTTTATCCCAAACGCATTCGCGCAAGCGGGAAAAATAGAAGGCATCATCACCACAATAGAGGGTCAACCACTGCCTTCGGTTAATGTATATATCAAAGAAACGGCTGTAGGTACGGTTACAGATAGTGAGGGAAAATTTAGTTTACCATCGATTCAACCGGGGATTTATCAAATCGTAGCTTCTTCTGTAGGATTCATTGCCCTTCAAAACCAAATCACCGTAACGGAGAACAAATCCACAACTGTTCGCTGGCAACTGATTGAAAGTACCCATGAGTTAGATGAGGTAACAATTTTGAATTCGCGCAGTCTGAACGAACAAACTTCCAATATTTCGAAATCCAATATTCGTGCTTTCGATTTGCCGCAAAGTGTGATGACTATTTCTAAAGAAGTTTTGGTGCAACAGCAAACCCAGAGATTATCAGACGCATTGCGAAATGTAAATGGACTGTATGTGATGGGCACTACCGGTGGCACGCAGGAAGAGTTAGCCGGACGTGGTTTTGCCTATAACTCAAATAATACGTTTAAAAACGGAGCACGCTTTAATAATGGTGTGTTACCAGAAATGAGTTCGCTGGAGCGAGTAGAAGTAATGAAAGGTAGTAACGCGATTTTGTTTGGAAACGTGGCTGCGGGAGGAGTGATTAACCTAGTTACAAAGAAACCACTTTTTGAAAAAGGGGGAGAAGTTTCTCTGCGCGTAGGCAGCTTCGGATTTTATAAACCCAGTATTGATTTGTACGGACCATTAGACGCAAAAAACAAATTTGCTTATCGAATCAACACTACTTACGAAAGCGCCAATAGCTTTCGAGATGAGGTGCAATCCAAACGCTTCTATATCAATCCGTCATTTTTAATGAAGCTTACAGCTAAAACGGACGTGTTACTGGAGGCAGATTACCTAGAAGATAACCGCACGCTAGACTATGGGACAGGTGCTATAAACTACGCAGTAGCCAACATTCCACGAAATCGATTCTTAGGATCGAAGTGGTCGTACTTTGCAGCCACACAAAAAAGCCTCACGGTAACAGTCAATCATCAGATCAATGCAGATTGGAAATTGCGCGTAATGGTAGCCGGTCAGGATTATGGAACCGATTTGTTTGGCATTACACGACCTAATGCAAATAACCAATTTATCAAATCTGATGGAAAATGGATACGTGGCCTGCAGCGCACGGAGGTCGCAGAAAATTATTTGGTGGCACAAGCGGATTTGACAGGTCAATTTAAAACAGGAAGAATACAACACACACTCTTGGTTGGGGTAGATGCCGATGGCTATAACACACAAACGACAGCCTACAACAATCTGGCGAAATATGATTCAATCAATGTCTTTAATCTGGAAACATTCAAACAGCGCAATGATATTCCAGAGCTTTCAAAACGTACTTTAACGAAAAACCCTACACAACGCATTGGAGTGTATGTTCAGGATTTGGTTTCGCTTACCAGTCAGTTGAAGTTTTTACTTGGAGCGCGTTACAGTTATTTAGATCGCCAAAACGAGGTATTCACCTTTCCTACAGCAACGACACCGGCAAGTAACGTAATTACAAATAATTATGATGGAGCCATCACGCCACGCTTCGGACTGGTGTATCAGCCAATCTCCACCACTTCGCTTTTCGCGAGTTATGCCAACTCATTTAATTTAAATTCCGGAATTGACATCAACAGCAATCCGTTGCCGCCTTCGTTTATCGATCAATATGAGATAGGGGTGAAGAATGAGTTATTGAAAGGGTTACTCTCCGCCAACGTTACCGTGTATCAGATTGTGAATAGCAACTTTACGCAAGCAGTGATTATACCTACCGGAAATCCGAATAACATTCCGGCTAATGCACAAGAATTGGCAGGCGAAGTTACGAGCAAAGGAATTGAGATAGATGTTATGACGAAGGCATACCGTGGTTTTTCTGTGATTACCGGTTACAGTTACAACCAAACACGTTACACGCGCAGTAATATTTTTATTGAAGGATCTTTATTGCGTTACAATCCGCAGCACACGGCCAACATGAGCATTTACTATCAACTGCCTGCGCAGTCGCGCTGGAGGAATTTTAATGCAGGAATTACTTTCTTCTATACAGGCGATCGTGTAGCAGGTCGATCTACCCGACTCACCATTCCCAACGATGCTTTTAAATTAATGCCCATTCCAAATTTTACCCAAGTAGACGCCACACTAGGTTATGTTCATCAAAAAGTATCTGTTCGACTGCGGGTTTCAAATCTGTTTGATACACTCAGTTATTACGTGCATGATGATAACAGCGTAAATCCATTGGCTCCCCGAATGATGTCGGCTACGTTTGGATTTAAATTATGATTGCATAAAAAAACCGCTAAGCGAATCAATTTTCAGATTCCGCTTAGCGGCTTATAAAAACTAAGGGACAAGATTATCCCAAAAACTCCTTCACATCGGTATAAGGAAGATTGAAAGCATCGGATACCGCTTTGTAAACAATTTTGCCGTTAATCACATTCAATCCTTTTTTCAAATCCTGATTTTCGTTACAGGCCTTCTTCCAACCTTGTGTAGCAAGTTTGATAGCATAAGGAAGCGTTGCATTGGTCAATGCCAAAGTAGAAGTATAAGGAACAGCACCCGGCATGTTCGCTACGCAATAATGAACTACATCGTCAATAATGTAAGTAGGATCTTCGTGTGTAGTGGGGCGGCACGTTTCAATGCAACCACCTTGATCTACGGCTACATCCACAAGCACCGTTCCTGGGCGCATGGTTTTTAGCATATCACGTGTAATTAGTTTTGGAGCTTTTGCACCCGGAACCAATACACCACCAATAATCAAGTCGTGTGTTTTTACTAACTCTCTCAATACATAATCGTTCGATACCATCGTGTGCACATTCTTTGGCATCACATCATCTAAATAGCGAAGACGGTTAATGTTTACATCCGTAATGATTACATCGGCACCCATTCCGGCAGCCATTTTCGCTGCGTTCGTTCCAACCACACCACCACCTAAAATCAAAACTTTCGCTGGCATTACACCCGGTACACCGCCCAATAAAATTCCACGACCTTTCAATGGTTTTTCCAAATATTTGGCACCTTCTTGAATGGACATGCGTCCCGCCACTTCGCTCATCGGCACCAGCAAAGGCAAGCTACCATCCAGGCGCTCTACTGTTTCGTAAGCTAAACAGACAGCACCGGTTTTTACCATGGCATGCGCCAATGGTTCGTACGATGCAAAGTGAAAGTAGGTAAACACCAGTTGATCTTTCTTAATCAAGCCATACTCCTGTTCAATTGGCTCTTTTACTTTGATAATCATTTCAGCGATCGCAAAAACTTCTTCTGCAGTTGCTAAAATTTTCGCCCCTGCACCTTTGTATTCTTCATCGCTAAATCCACTTCCTACACCAGCTGTAGTTTGCACATAAACTGTATTTCCTCTGCGGGTTAACTCTTGTGCACCGGCTGGGGTAAGCGCTACGCGGTTTTCGTTGTTTTTAATTTCCTTGGGAACTCCGATGATCATATAAGTGGTATTAAAATGTTCTTTTTTAGTTTTTTCAAACGAGTGCGCAAATATAAAGGTATTTGCTGAATAAGAAGATGAAACCATGATCCCATCAGAAAGTTGTTCGCTTTCCAGCGGATTTGTATCTTTTCGAATGCTGAATACAAATGTTTATGCGTTTTACGGTTCTCTTCGAAGAGGGCTTGCCAACTATGAAAAATTCAAACCGCATTTAAAATATCTTTATAGCGTGTGGATCAAAGGTTTTCAATTGTATTCGTTAGGCGATTTCCCATTTGCGTACCGCACCCACCAATCTACAGATTTGATTCTTGTTGAGATTTTTCAGATTACAGATTTGCAAACTCAGAAAAAGATCGATGAGCTGGAATTCAATTATGGGTACCACATTGAACAAGTGATGCTGGAGGAACAGCCTGTTAATATTTATTTGTTTAGAGATAAGGCAAATTATCCATTGGTAGTTGGAGGTGATTGGGTGAAATTCTTTCGTGGTTAGATGCATTGTCGCTATTTTATTTGGAGTTTTTTTTCTTCTTTGAACACTGAAAGCTTTTTCTCTACTTTGAATCACTAACCGCACACGATTGAGCCAGACTAAAACAGACTTCCCGATGGTTTCAGCAAAAAAAGCAGCTGAGATTTTGGCAGATTATCGTTTGGCTTGCGAAAGCCGCGAAGCCAGTTTGCTCGGCAGAAAAGAAGTATTCATGGGCAAAGCCAAGTTTGGCATCTTTGGCGATGGCAAGGAGCTTGCTCAAATTGCCATGGCAAAAGTTTTTCGTAAGGGCGATCATCGTGCCGGCTATTACCGCGATCAAACTTTCATGCTCGCAATTGGCGAAATGACCCTTCACCACTATTTCGCACAATTGTATGCGCACACCGATGTGGAGGCTGATCCTGCTTCTGCCGGACGTTTAATGAATGGTCACTTTGCTACGCGCATGCTCGATGAAAAGGGCGAACTCAAGAATATTGCTCAACTCAAAAATAGCAGTGCCGATATTTCACCCACGGCAGCGCAGATGCCTCGATTGGTAGGATTGGCATATGCATCTAAACTTTTTAGAAATAATCAAGGTCTTCACACATATACAGATTTAAGTAATCAGGGAAACGAAATTGCTTTTGGAACGATTGGCAATGCTTCTACTTCAGAAGGAATGTTTTTTGAGGCAATCAACGCAGCCGGTGTTTTGCAAGTTCCCATGTTGATTTCGGTTTGGGACGATGAATACGGTATTTCTGTTCCGAAAGAATACCAAACTACAAAAGGAAGTATATCCAAAATTCTGGCAGGTTTCCAACGAAACAAAGACGGGAAAGGCTACGAAATAATTACAGCACGCGGCTGGAATTACGAAGAACTCTGCAACGCGTATGAAAAGGCTGAGAAAATTTGTCGGGAAGAACACGTGCCGGTGCTTGTGCATGTGGTGGAAATGACACAACCGCAAGGTCACTCTACTTCCGGATCGCACGAACGCTACAAATCCAAGGAACGACTTGCGTGGGAAGCTGATTTTGATTGCATCCGCAAAATGCGTGAGTGGATCATCGATCAAAATATTTCAACAGCTACAGAGTTGGATGAGGTGGAGAAGGCCGCGAAGGCAACCGCTAAGAAAGTAAAAGATCAATCGTGGAAACGGTTTAATGAAGGTATCCAACGCGATCAGCAAGAGTTGGTCATTCTTTTAGAGCAAGCCGTTGCACAATACAGCGAGTTGAAAAATATACTCGATGTGTTAAATAAAACGATCAACCCTTTGCGCTACGATGCAATCAAAGCGGCTAAGGCAGCCTTACGTTTTTTGATTGGCAAAGAGTGCAATGTGAAAGATCGGTTGATTGAATGGGTGAAAAGAACGGCCATTGAAAATGAAGATCGGTATAGTTCTCATCTGCATAGTCAATCCGAATGGTCGGCTTTGAATGTGCAGGCAATTGCCCCTGTTTATTCGGAAAGTGCGATGTTGGTAGATGGCCGTGAGGTGCTGCGTGCTTGTTTTGCCGAAGCATTGCAACGCGATCCGCGTGTATTGGCATTCGGTGAAGATGTAGGCCGCATAGGCGATGTGAACCAAGGATTTGCCGGACTACAAGAGAAATTTGGGGAGTTGCGTGTGACAGACACTGGCATTCGCGAATGTACAATTGTTGGTCAGGGAATCGGATTAGCACTTCGCGGACTTAGGCCAATTGCTGAAGTTCAATATTTAGATTATCTGCTTTACGCTATTCAGATTTTAAGTGACGATTTAGCGAACTTACAATACCGCACGAAAGGCGGACAAAAAGCTCCACTGATTGTACGTACGCGCGGCCATCGTCTGGAAGGGGTGTGGCATGCCGGTTCGCCCATGGGCATGATTTTGCATAGCCTGCGTGGCATGTTTGTTTTAGTGCCTCGTAACATGGTGCAAGCTGCAGGATTTTATAACACGCTTTTAAAATCTGATGACCCTGCGCTGATCATTGAGTGTTTAAATGGCTACCGTCTGAAAGAAAAATTGCCGGAAAATATTGGGGAGTTTACAGTGCCTTTAGGTTTACCCGAAATTTTGAAAGAAGGCAATGACGTGACCATTGTTACCTATGGCTCGATGTGCCGGGTGGTCATGGAAGGAGTCGCTGAATTGGAAGAGAAGGGAATTTCGTGCGAAGTAATTGATGTGCAAACTTTATTGCCGTTCGATCGCCATCATACTATTGTCGAATCGTTAAAGAAAACCAATCGAATTGTTTTTGCAGATGAAGATGTGCCCGGTGGTGCTACTGCCTTTATGATGCAACAAGTTTTGGAAGTGCAGAAAGGGTATCAATACTTGGATTCCAAACCGCTTACAATTACAGGTAAAGAACATCGCCCGGCTTATGGATCAGATGGAGATTATTTTTCAAAACCGAATCCAGAAGAAATCTTTGATCAGATTTATGGGTTAATGCGAGAAACCAGCCCTGAGCGTTTTCCGGAAATTTACTAGCAAGAATTTATCTCAAAATCGAGGCCAGAGTGAAATCCTTGGTCGTTACGACATTACTTTTCTGCAATGCCCGGTCTTGTATGGTGATTTTGAGTTGCATGGTCTTTGTGCCAAACTGAAAATCAAATGCTGCTCCTTTCAACGAATAAGTTAATTTTCCATCTAAGGGAGACTTTTTGCCTAGGTCTTTTGATAAAATGGGAAATCGACCATCGTACCCTACAATGGAGCAATTGGGATATTTGAAAACAATAGAAGGATCGAAAAGCGTATAGGTCCCATCATTATTTTTGGTATAGAAGTCGACAAAAATGTTGTAGTAGTTTGGATTAAAAATAACGAAGAGCGTATCAGTCACAACATTGTTAGAATTTCTGATCACTTCCCAATTGGTGCAATTATAGGGAGTGACAAAATTGTATGTGCTTAATGGCAAGGGAGTGCTTCCATCTTGCAAGTCAATTAGAAATGTTGGATTCTCGCGCTTAAACTTATAATTCACTGCGTTATCTCCAACTCCGGTTGAGTATCTGTATTTGTAAGCGAACTTAAAAACATTATTGTCTGCATCACTAAGGCCCAAGTCGCCATCACCATCTTTAAATTTAAGTGCGACTACAATCGAATCCCCTGCATCGCCACGGCCATAATAGAGATCATCATTCAGAATTTCGATTTGAGGCACAATGGGGTAGGTAGGGGTTTCAAAACACGCATTCAATCCTACCATCAGTAATACCGCTCCAAGAATGTTTCTGATCAACTTCATTTTCTAACTTTGTGTAAACAACCTCCTTTGAATATTACGCAACCCTTTCTATCTCAGCTCACCCACGTTAACGAAGGCAACTTTGATGATATTGCATTGTCTCTTTTTCACTACCAATCCATCCATAATACCACCTACCGAACTTTTATTGAGACTTTGGGGCTTCAGTCTTCAAAGATAACATCAATTGATCAAATCCCTTTTTTACCGATTGAGTTTTTTAAAAGTCATACCATTGTAACGGGTAACGAACCGGTGGAGGTGGTGTTTACGAGCAGCGGTACCACTGGAATGACTACCAGTCGTCATCCCGTAAGGGATTTGTCATTTTACTTAAAAAACGCTCAAACCATCTTTGAAAGGTATTTTGGTAGCCTTGAAAACTACCATTTTTTTGCGCTGCTACCTTCTTATCTGGAACGGCAAGGTTCCTCCCTCATAGCGATGATGGACTATTTTATCCGCGAAAGCAAATCACCCTATTCCGGATTTTATCTTCATAATTATCAGGAGTTGGTAAGCCATCTTCGACTTGCAAAAAATACGGACCGGAAGGTGATTTTATGGGGTGTTTCTTTTGCTTTGCTTGATTTAGCCGAGGGGTTTGAATTGGATTTGAAAGATGCCATTGTGATTGAAACCGGAGGTATGAAGGGCAGGCGGAAAGAGATGATACGCGAAGAATTGCACGAATTGTTATGCAGTCGATTTAAGGTGGGTCGGATCGGGTCTGAATATGGAATGACAGAGCTCTTGTCGCAGGCGTATTCACTGGGAAATGGACTTTATCAATCCCCTCCCTGGATGAAAATCCTTGTCCGGGACATTAATGACCCATTTCAAATGCTGGAAAACGGAAAAACAGGTGGAATTAATGTGATTGATTTGGCGAATGCCCACTCATGCGCATTTGTTGAAACCCAGGATTTAGGAAAGTGGGTGCAAGGGGGTTACTTTGAGGTACTTGGAAGGATCGATAACAGCGATTTGAGGGGTTGCAACCTTCTTGTCGGTTGACCTTTTAAGTCGCCCAATGGCATTTTAAGGCAGTTTAAATTTGTTTCGTACGAAAAGATTAATATTTTTGACAGTCCAAAGCCACTATTTTATGAAAAGAATTTTAGCATTTTTAGTACTTGTTTCTTTGTTGACTGCCTGCAGCCAATACACTTGCCCTACTTACAGCAAGAAAGACGTGAAGAAATCAGTACCTCAGAACAGAATCTAAAGGTACTTTTTTACGTCAGTTTCCATAATCATGGCATAGCTCATGATTACGAGTCGCTCTACCACATTACGAAGCTCACGTATATTTCCAGTCCAATTATAATCCGCCAGCGCTTTCAGTGCGGCTTCTTCTATTTCCTTCTTTTTGCTACCCGTTTCCAGAGCAATATCCTCTAGAAATTTATCTACTAATAGTGGGATATCGGTGATACGCTCATTCAAGGATGGAACCTTGATGACAATGACCGAAAGTCGATGATATAGGTCTTCTCTGAATTTATTATCGGCAATTTCCTTACGCAAATCCTTATTCGTAGCAGCCAGCACACGCACGTTTACCGATACATCTTTTTCGGCTCCAACCCGCGTAATTTTGTTTTCTTGTAAGGCACGTAGCACTTTCGCTTGCGCGGAAAGTGTCATGTCACCGATTTCATCCAAAAACAACGTTCCTCCTTCGGCTTGCTCAAATTTCCCAATTCGTTGTTTAATAGCGGATGTGAAGGCTCCCTTTTCATGACCGAACAACTCACTTTCAATCAGATCGGAGGGGATGGCTGCGCAATTCACCTCCACAAAATCAAGCCTGGAGCGGTTGCTTTTCTCGTGAATTTGACGTGCCACCAATTCCTTTCCCGATCCATTTGGTCCGGTGATGAGTACCCTGGCATCGGTGGGTGCTACCTTTTCAATCATGGTTTTGATTTCCTCCAAGGCAGGCGATTCTCCAATCATTTCAAAACGTGCCGAAACTTTCTTTTTGAGTTGTTTAGCTTCTTTGATCAGGTTAGTCTTGTCAAGGGCGTTGCGAACGGTGATCAAAAGCCGATTTAAATCCGGTGGCTTTTGCAGAAAGTCGTATGCACCCATTTTGGTAGCATCTACAGCCAGTTCGGTGGTGCCGTGCGCGGAAATCATCACAAACGTAGTGGCAATCCCTTTTTCTTTGGCTTTTTGTAATACTTCCATGCCGTCCATCTTGGGCATTTTAATATCGCAGAGGGCGAGGTCAAAATGCTCGCTTTCCAGTTTGGCCAAGCCTTCGGCACCATCTTTGGCCTCTTCTACTTGAAGACCTAATTCTTTTTGATCTTTCAGAATGTCTTTCAGCACCGCGCGGATGCTGGCTTCATCTTCAATCACTAATACTTTGGGCATGGTTTCGTTGAAAGGTTATTATGTCTAAAATAAAAATGATGCAAGCCTGTAAGCCGGGTTTTGTCAGGTTATTTTCATAACCCACCTTATCATTTATCTGTTCTCGGTTTCACAACCGGAATCCATCAGCCTACCCAATCATACCAGTTTGCACTATCAGCGAGCGACTGACCACTTGCGTGAGTATGACCTATTTGGCCTTTCAACCCGTAAGGTTTGCCTTGCGCAACCTCATCACTGAGGTGCCGGTGGGCTCTTACCCCACCTTTTCACTATCACCGCCCGAAGCCGCAGCAGCGGGTGGCTACCTATTTTCTGTGGCACTTTCTGTTACCACGCCTAGGCGTGGTACCTTCCCGTTAGGAAGTACGGCACTCTTCGTTGCCCGGACTTTCCTCCTCTGCACAAGGCAGAAGCGATAAGACGGCTTGCATCACCACAAAGGTAAGAGGGAAATCAGATAAAATGCTTGTTAAATACTACTTACCCTGACTATTAATAAACTGGATGTATTTTTGGGCATCCTTGGAGTGGATATTATTTAATTCAATCTTATTTTTATTCAAGTTAAAATCAACTTCATAGTACATTATATAATGAGGCGATGAACTGATTAACTTACACTCCGACTGCAAACTTGATTTAATGCAGATTTTAGAAAGGTGGCTGAAAGGAATACTAACAGCAATCGTTCTTTTAGCAGGAATGACATATTCCAGACTATCATTAACTATTAATTTAAGGTCCTCATTTGTTGATTTCTTCATTTTAGAGTAAAAAAATACAGTCGATTTTTTTATATTTTTTTCTGACCCTTTGGTAAAAGCTGACAAGTTATATACCATAACAATCTCTAGTAATGATTCCGTATTCAGTTTAAAATTTTCTGAATCAAGCCGTTCAGCAATTAGGAGATTATCCGAAACAAATGACTTTAATATTTGCAAACTTTCTTTTCTGTCTCTTATTAATTCAGTTGTGTAGGTAAACTTATAAACCCCATCTTTCTCTAAAAAATAATCACTACTTGAAGCTGAACCATAAGGGGTTCTTATCGTAGTTGTTTTTTCATAAACATTTATTTTACCTTCTATTATTCTTGGAATTGCGTCATATTTTGAATCCTCATTTATTGGTTTGAAATAA
>JAJTHV010000121.1 GCA_021300095.1 Flammeovirgaceae bacterium
AACCAAAATCAAGGCAATCAGCCATCCAATTGATTTAATAGAAAATGAGTTCATGGGCTAAGATTTGAGAAAGCCAAAATTACTAGTAATTCTGTATTGATACTATGACAAAAATCAGATCACGATTACTTTACGGAATAAGTGGTTCGGCTTAGCCCCACACCTTTCAATTGCAATGATTTCCAGTTTTTAGGAAGCACACCTTTTTGCTGTTGAATACCCTGATCATTAATGGTCAGTCCACCAAAGCCAAAGATGACAGCTTGTAACATCCCTCCTGCCCCGGTAGCGAAGTAAGGATTCGTCCCCCCTGCCGTTTCAGAAAGCACACCAAAAGGAGGTACTTTATTGGGGATATAGCTTTTCTTAAAAATCTCCGCAGCCTTTTCAGAATTACCCAATTTCGCGTAAAGCGTGGCCAATACGGAAGCGCCCATCGCAGGTCCATCGGGAGCGTATCGAGGTTCATAATAAGATAAGTCTTTTTCAATTTGCGATTTATCCGATACAATTTCCAACGGATAGGCTAGTAAATTAACATCTGCTTGCTTGATGGGCACACCATCGTAGGTTGCATTCTCTTTGGTGGTGCCATCCGGAAATTTCAGGATTGGAATATTCTGTGCTACCAATTCCCAATCGGCATTCGTTGGCAATCCTAATTCCTTTGCCGCCTGATTGGCATAGCGTAAAACGGTAATCGCCATTCCATTGGTAAATGCATTGTTGTCGATATTCTCTTGCCACTCGTTGGCACCAATCACATTGTTGATTTCATACTTACCCGGTCCTTTTCGTTCCACACGGCTCGCCCAAAAGTCGGCCACTTCTTTCAACACAGGATAGCCACGTTCGCGCAACCAAACTTTATCTTTTGTAACCTGATAATATTTCCAAAAGGCCCAGCCGATACATCCGGTAATATGATGCTGAAACGGGCCGGTCAGCGCCCACACAGGCGTATCTTCTGATCCTTCGTCTGATGACTCCCAAGGGAACATCGCGCCTTTGTATCCGTGTGAAAAGGCATTTTGCTTCGCAGCACCTAGTCGCTGATAACGATATTCTAACATCGATTTAGCAATGGCAGGTTGCAGTGCTAAGAGTGGTGGATACATCCATAATTCGGTATCCCAAAATACGTGACCATTGTATCCCAAGCCTGATAGTCCCATAGGTGAAAGGCTGTACGCTGTTCCTTCGCGAGAAAACGAGTAGAGGTGATACAAAGCAAAACGCACATCTTTTTGGGCTTGCAAATCGCCATCAATGACAATGTCGCTTTTCCAAAGTTCTTCCCATGCTTGCTCGTGTCGCATTAGCAAACGCTCGGTTCCTTCCAGCTTTGCAAAAATGGTGAGTCGCTCGGCTTCATTGATCGGATCCTGATAATGCTCGGTAGATGTGGCTGATGATACCACGCTAAAGCGATAGGTTTCACCTGCTTTCAGCACTTTAGTGAACTTGGCTAAATGCATGTTATAGTCCCAGTCTTCATGAATCAAATCCGGTTCTTTTCCATGCGCTTCTGAAAAAATAAAGCTATTGCTAACAGCAACGGTGTGCTTTCCAGAAGGGCTTTTACCTACTGAGGTAAGCAAGGGGATTGTTACGTGTGGGCGATCAATTTCGCTGTACATATTTCGCACATCCGAAAGATGATTGGGTGCTTCAATTACACTCATCGGTGTAATGGTAACATCTTTCTTGGCTTTGATTTGTACAATCGTCATGGCTGTGTAAGGTAGATGGCGCAGCGCCATGAGCGTATGTTCTACTACCACCTTATCACCCACATCAAATGAAGTGGTCAGTGCCGCTTTCTTCATATCGAGCACTTGGCGATAATTGGAAATATTTCTGGGAGAAACACGCATGCCATCTACATCCAGGTTCATGTTTACATGATTGAATGTTTTTAAAATATTGGATACTCTTCCTCGTTGATAGTAATCGTACACACCATTCAACACCACATCTTTTACTTTCATGGGTTCAGGTGAAGATACCAATCCAATCATCCCATTTGCTACCGTGACTCCGTAGTATTGGTTGGGATTGATTTGATCGGCTTGGATTTGCCAGTCTGCCGATGATTGTGCCATCGCACCAACCGTACTGGTTAGCAAGGCAAGAAGGATAAAAACTCTATTCATAGTTTGTTATTTTTTGAATGCCAAAACCCGATCATTATTTCTCGATACCAAATAGAGAGGCTTTCCATTTTTACTGAGTATTACTTCTATGTCGCGCCCTTCGCCTTGCACTAAAAATCCAGAGGCACTTGGAGACAATGATTTGAACTCACCTTTTCCATTGCCTAATAACACGAGCCCTAATCCAGAATCGTAGGCGCCAAACTCTGGCAGAACAGCATTCAAGTTTCCGGTGAGGAGCACATCCGGAAATCCATCTTCATTCACATCAGTAATACAACTTCCGAATATAGGGAAAAATTGAGCTTCTGATGGCAGTTGTTTGATGGTGAAATGATCGCCTTCGTTTTGCAAATAAACAGATGCCAGTGTATTGACATGCATAACAGCGGAGTTGTCCTTTTGAATGGGTGTGATAATGTCTTCCAGTTTGACGTTTCGGTAATCGCGGTAACGCAAGAATTTCTTTTTCAAAGATGGAATTTGTTTTACTAATTGATCGCGTGAAGTAAACGGGTAACTTTTGTCGCCATTGTAGTAAACCAATATATGATCGGAGCTTCCGTTGGAGTCAAAGTCACCCAAATACATGGTCAATGGTTTTTCTACGCTGGCGGAGACACGCGAATTCAAACCCAAATTCCCGACTACAAAATCCACATCCCCATCTTTATCCATATCAGCGGCCACAATTGAATTCCACCAACCGTGAGTTGCCCCAACCCCCCATGTGTTGGTAGCGTTGGCAAATTGGTGATATCGATTTTGTAATAAAACGGTGATGGGCATCCACTCACCTACCAATATCAAATCAGGCAGCCCATCCTTGTTTACATCTGCCCAAGTTGCGTCTTTTACTAAGCCCGGTCGAATGCGAGTGGGATTATCAAACTGACATGTAGAACACCAATTTATGTCCATAGCAAATTCTCCTTTGCCATTATTCAACAATAAATAACTTATAGGGCTCATGCCATATAGAAAGGGCATGACGCTTGATCCGATAAACAAATCGACATCTCCATCCTGATCATAATCCATCGGACTGACGCATGAGGCGTTGGAAAGTATATTAGAAAAAGCTCCTTGCTTCTTGGAAAGAATTCCTTTTCCGTCATTCAGGTACAAGCGTGGCTCCAATAATTCTTTCTCTTTCATTACCTCTTGTCCACCCGATACAACCACCAAGTCCTGATCACCATCTTTATCGGCATCGAGAAATGCAGCATCCACATCTTCAGCCATCGCATCTTTTTGCAGATCCATCTGCTTCGTTGATAAAAACTGATCATCCAACGACTGTAAGAAAATCTGACCTGCTTGGCCTTTTCCTCCGCCTACGAAAAAATCTTCTCGTCCATCGCCATTCACATCTGCTTTTGCTAAGGGTGGACCTTCCGTAGTTTGCATGTGCGGCATCAAAGCTTCGCGATTGAATGCATTAAACTCATCCTCGCGATGCACAAATGCAATACTTGTGTCAGGCTTTAGCAGAGATTGCTGCGGGAGCCAGGAAGCATAATCAAAATTATCTTTCGCATCTTTCTCCATCACCACCAAATTTCTGCTTGCCGTTTGTATTTCAGAAACTTTTCCGGTTGGCCAGATTACTTGGATGGAAGCAATGCCTTGTTTAAGTCCAAAGCTCAAATCATACGTAGATGAAGAACACCATCCCCTAGTGGGAAAAACTTCCTGCAATTGTTTTGTGTTTTCTTGTGTAACGATCACTTTAGCTCCGATGGCGAATGGATTTCCTGATAATGAATCGCCTTTGAGTTTGATCCTTAAAAAGGAAGATTGGGCAGAATTGTTTTTGTAGATAAGTGCTGTCTCGTTTAGTTGATTAATAACTAAATCCGGATCACCATCATTATCTAAATCGCCATAAGCCGCACCATTTGATATTCCAATTTTTTGTAAACCAAAACCTTCTGTACTATCAGCAAAAGTCAAGTCACCGTTGTTGCGATAGAAAAAATTACTAACATTTCCTTCCGGCATTCCGCTTACCAGAAATTGTGGATCTTTTACACCTGCTTTTTGAACGGAATCATTTGAAATGAAATTGATGTAGTCGAGGTCATTCGGCCTGCGAGCTATGCCATTGGTGATAAAAAGATCTTTCAATCCATCACCATCAAAATCTGTCATCAATGGGCACCAGCTCCAATCGGTAGATTCCACACCAGCAAACGGAGCAATATCGGTAAAAAGTAATTTCCCGTTTACTAACCCACGATTAAGCTGAAGTCCATTGCGCGATACTTGTCTTCCAAATCCATACTTCAATTTAAAATTGTATACTTCATAAGAGTCTTCGCCTGCTGATGTCTTTATGATTGACTCATCTTTAGGAAGCATATCCAGCGTAACAATGTCGGGCCACAGATCATTATTAAAGTCTGCTACATCATTTCCCATACTAAAGCGGCTACTATGATTTAAGCTTGCCTCGGCCTGTTGAACGAAAGTTCCATTTTTCTGATTCATATAGAGGTAGTCGTTTTCACTAAAGTCATTGGATACATAGATATCCGGATATCCATCATGATTCAAATCTGAAACAGCAATACCTAATCCATAACCAATCTGGCTCGAAAGAATGCCGGCTTGCTTGGTAACATCAATAAAAAAAGATTTTCCAGTTTGTTTGAATTGATTCTGATAGAGTCGATCACCTGCTATCGAATCATATTCAAAACGAAGGCTTACTTTTCCGTATGTGCGTTGCGAGTGAACCGAATGGTTAAGCAAATACATATCTAGGTCACCATCCAAATCATAATCAAAAAAAGATGCTTGCGTAGAAAGACCTTTAAAGTAAAGTCCAAACTCTTTTGCCCGCTCTGTGAACGTAAAGTCTCCGTTATTAATGAAGAGCTGATTGTACCCACTATACGACTTATAGTTTCCGACACCACATACAAAAATATCCAGCCAACCATCAGCATTCACATCCACCATGCTGACTCCCGTTTTCCAGTTTCCATCTCCTTCAACTCCTGCTTTCGATGAAATATCTTCAAAGGTAAAATTTCCCTTATTCAAATAGAGTTTGTTGGCTTGTTGGTTGCTTGAAAAATAAACATCCAACAATCCATCATTATTGATGTCTCCAATTGCAGTTCCGCCTCCATTATAGAAGTAGAGATACTCAACTATATTAAATTGCGCGTCCTCTTGTAGCAAATTCTTAAAATGAATTCCAGATTGGCTTTCTGAAATAGATGTAAACAATTTTTTATCATCCTCCCTTTGCGAACAAGCAACTAAGAGAAATACAAGAAAGCCAATAATGCAAAAAAGGCGCGTCAAAGATTAGTTAATTTTATAAGTAAGAACAGAATCATCATTTCGGTTGACGATCAAAAATCTTCCATTAGCATTACGAATCATGTGCAAGTCACGCACTTGCCCGTCAATATCAATTCCGGAATACCTGTTCGGGATAGCATTAAAAGTTGCATCGCCATTGCCTTTTAGAAATAATCCTTCGCTGGCATCATACCGACCAGCTTCCGGCTTTACTTTGTACAAGTTCCCCCCTATAATTAAATCCTTTTTTGTATCGAGATCGATATCTTCTATGAAAATGGCATAAATGGGGCTAAACTGAGCTTCAACCGGCAACTCGTTTAGTTCAAAGCGACCGCCTTGATTAATCAATACGGAACTCGCCAATGTTTTCGCTTCGAGTTTGAGTACTCCTTTTCGCTGCTCTTCGGTAAAGATGTCCTCAAATCGTTGATCGCTATAGTTCTCGTATTTCAAATACTTCTTTTTTAAACTTGGAATTTGGCTCAACAAATCATGGCGTAGTACCATCGGGTAACTTGTATCACCAAAATAAACACAAATGATTTGCTCGACAGATCCATTTCTATCAAAGTCATTTACCATCATGCTCACCGGTTTTTCGCTAGTCGCTTTGAATCTTGAATTGAGTCCATGATTACCCACCACAAAATCCATATCGCCATCATTATCTATATCAGCAGGCTTTATAGCATTCCACCACCCGCTGCTTGCCTGCATTACCCATTTATCTGTAGAATCATTGAGTTTTCCATTCTCATTGATGAAAATTTTGATCGGCATCCATTCTCCAACTACCAACAAATCATTGTCCTTATCTCCATCTATATCCGCCCAACAAGCATCTGTTACCATTCCTACTTTCAAAAGACCAGAAGCGTTTGAGCTGGTAACATTCTTAAAGTTTCCCTTCCCATCATTCTGAAGTAGATAGGAATCGCTTGGCATTCCATACGAAAAAGGAATCAACCGAACACCAACAAACAAATCCTGATCTCCGTCATTGTCATAATCAGTGGCCTGTACTGTCGATGTGCTGACAAAAGTTGATGAGGGAAGAACTTGTGAAGATTTTACAAAATGCCCTTTGCCATCATTGAAATAAAGTCGATCGAGTAAAGCGGAAGAGCTAGGGGAAAATTCATTGCCTCCACTACAAACATAGAGGTCCAGATCACCATCTCCATCGGCATCGAAAAAGACACTTCCCATATCCTCTGAAACACGATCTACTTCAAAAGAAGGTTGATTCAATTTGGAAAAAGTTCCGCTGATCGTTTGAACGTAAAGTTCTCCAACTTGATCTTTTGCACCTCCAAAATAAATATCATCTAAACCATCTTTATTCACATCGCCAACAGCCATCTTCGATCCCTCTACACTTAACATTTGGTAAATCAATCGGTCGCGGTCAAAATCCACAAATTCGTTCTCTGTATGACGGAAATTAATCCCCAACTTTCTATCCATCAATTCAAAAAGCGCAACAGAATGCTCTTCGTTTTGGGGGATAAGCTGTTTCGAATCTGATTGTTTCAGACGAATTGTTTGATTTGACTTTACCGAATCCAAGACAGTGATTCTCCCATCTGGCCACTCAATAATTGCCTTATCTACTATAGCACGTTTTCCTAGACCAAAATTGGGTCGTGCGTCTACAGTAGATTCAAAACCTCGCATCGGCATCTGTTCTAAATACAATTTTTCATCGCCTACACACAAAGTAATTTTTGTACCCAATGCCTGTGTGTTTTTGCCTTCTCCTATCAATTCAAATTTCAGGTAGTGGTTCTCCGGTAGCAGCTTATCGGTTTCGTTCCGATAAACAAATGATTCCATATTCACATTGTTTACCACTAAATCCAAATCACCATCATTATCTAAATCACCGTAGGCACTACCATTTGAAAAACCAGGTTGCGCCAGTCCCCATTCCGCAGCCTTATTGGTAAAATTGAAGTTCCCTGAATTGCTAAATGCATAATTTGAAATTGGATTAGAAGGAATTACGTCCACCAGCTTTTTGTAATCCACCTTCTGGTTTACAACCACAGACTTAACGAACTCTTCGCTACTGGCGAATTGTAAAAAGTCTTGATTCGTGAGATCTTGATAAATTCCGTTGGCTACAAAAATATCTTTGCGTCCATCATTGTCCATATCAAAAAGCAAAGCACCCCAACTCCAATCAGTAGCTGCTACACCCGCCAATCTGCCTATCTCATCAAATCGTCCGTTACCCTGATTGATCTGTAACATATTTCTTGTAAACTGGTGGTAATATCCATTCTGCAAATTATACTGATAGCGATTCCAATCTTCATAAGTAGTTACAGTCTTTAGTCGCTTATTATCTTGAGGCAACATTTCTGTAACAAAAATATCTGCAAGCGCATCGTTGTTGATGTCGGCTAAATCGGCTCCCATTGATGCCCCTGAAATGCTGTGCATCTGTTCGGTTAACACTTCATTGAATGTGCCATTTTTATTGTTGATGTACAGGTAATCGCGCTCAAAAAAATCGTTTGACACATAGATATCTTGCCAACCATCTTTATTAATATCACCTACTGTAACTCCAAGGCCAAAGCCAATAACACTACCATAAATTCCCGCTTGTTCACTTACATCCACAAAATGATTGTTGTCATTGCGCATCAATTTGTCACCTCCCAATTGATCGCGCTTCGGGCGTTCGTTCTTTTTCAGATTAAAACTTCCAATCGCCTGATACGAATTATTCAGAATATATAAATCAAGATCCCCATCACGGTCATAATCAAAAAAAGCAGCATGTGTTGTATAGCCGGGATCTGCTACATTGTATTCTTTCGCTTTGTCTGTAAAGGTCCCATCCTGATTATTGATAAAAAGCTCATTTAATTTATTGTCACCCCTTACATCTCCGGAATTACAAACGTAGATATCGATCCATCCATCGGCATTTACATCGGCCATGCTCACTCCGGTAGACCATGCGCGTGTGCCACCAACTCCCGCCTTTTCTGTTACATCTTCAAATTTAAAATTTCCTCGATTCAGGTAAAGCTTATTCTCTTGTTGATTTGAAGAGAAATAGATATCAAGCAACCCATCATTATTAACATCTCCGAGTGCTACGCCACCTCCATTGTAAAAGTTTCGGTAGGTGTAAATATTGAAGGTTTCATTAAATGACAGGCGATTTTCAAACGCAACGTTTGTCGAATCTGAAGACATGTTTGTAAACAAAGGCAATTTTCCTTTATCTTTTTTTTCTTCCTTACACGTCCATATTATACAAGCTATTAAGGCGATTATAAAAGTAAATAGAGCTTTAGGCATTGAAAATAAATTCAAAATTATTTTTTAGCACTTATTGAATGCTGAAACATGGGGTGTAGAATATCTTGGATTCGGATGTCTATTTTCTCCGCATCCTTAGTGGACATTATTATTCTTCGATTGCCATCCAATTTGACATATATATTACCTTCATCTGTCTTCATTACAATGAATTTATTACCCTTGTACTGCTTTTCGAACATCTCCTTCATCTTTTCAAGTAGCTTATCAGATTGGTATTCAGCATTCCATGGCGCCCATGCCAAATAGGAATTTTGAATCTTCATTTCCGCTATTTTTTTCTGATCGTCAAAAGTCGGGAAAAACAACATTCTGATTTTAGTTGGCTTTGCATGGAAAAGTGAGTCATTGATTAGATATTCCACTCTGCTTCCATCTCCTGCCGTAACTAGTTTTTGCTGATTTAAATCATAACAAGCACCAAAAAAATCATTTTGGGTGTCTCCAAATTTAATAGTAAAGACTAAAGAGTCATAACGAACCCCTTTGGCTAATTCAGATTTCACTAATCGCGTGTATTCTGATTGAAAGCACGCAGTCAAAAGCATCGATGCTAAAATTAAACTACTTGCGTATTTTATAAATTTCGAGCTGGTCATCATATTTTGCAATTACCAAATATTTACTTTTCTGAATATCAATCGTCTTAACATCTCTTATTTGTCCTTTAATGTGCAAACTAACACCTGGAAGGAATTCAAAACTACCTTGGCCTAGTTTACCTTTAAAAAACCACCCCTCAGATGCATCATATCTTCCAAATTGGGGCTTTACCAGATATTGATTACCTCCTGTCACCAAATCCATAATTCCATCATTATCCAAATCATCAATTGTTAACCCGTAAATTGGAGCGTATTGCGCTTCCTTCGGCAATTGAACAATTGAATACCCTTTTGGTGATGAAATTAGCATTACAGAAGCTAAGATAGTGACTTCCTTAATCATACTAGAAGATAATATTTTCCCTTCAAATAGCTGATCGATTGATTTGTTAGCATAGTCTTTGTAGTAGAGTAATTTCTTTTTTAATGAAGGTATCTGCGAAACCAATTCATCTCTTTCTAATATCGGGAAGTACCTTCCATTAACCTTTGTACAAAATATCTGTTCAACCGATCCATTACCATCAAAATCTTTCACATACATTCTGTCACCCGATTTGAAAAAAGTATTTAATCCATGATTCCCAATCACAAGGTCTGGCTTACCATCCCTATTCAAGTCTTTCACTTCAACCTTGTTCCACCAGCCAGTCGTGTTTGTTAAACTCCCTGATATAACATCAACTTCAAATTTTTTACTATTATTTTTTAGAATAGTGATTGGCATCCAATCCCCTACAATCACAATATCTTGCCATCCATCCGAATCCCAATCAAGCACCTTCAAATCGGTGATCATCCCAATATCTATCAGCGATGGAGCATTTACCGATGTCACATCTTTGTATTTACCTGACCCTACATTTTCGAATAAGAATCCTCGTCCGCCAACTCCATAAGTAAACGGATCAAAACGTTCTGCCACAATTAAATCCAAATCGCCATCCTTATCAAAATCAATCGATTCAACAGCGCTAGTGGAAATAAAATCCATAAAGGGCAATGCAGCTGCTTCACTATAATTATTCTTTCCATCGTTAAGAAAAATTCTATCCATTAATGCACTTGAGCTTTTAGGAAGGGATCGGCCTCCAAACGCAAGATAAAAATCTAAATCATTGTCCTGATCTGCATCAAAAAACATAGAACTTGTCTCCTCTGATGCTAATTCATGACTAGTATTGTTTAAATCTGCTGGAACAAACCTATCACCGCGAAATTGAATTAATTGTCCATGCTGTCCCTTTCCTCCAGTTACATAAAAATCATTAGTTCCATCTTTATCCACATCAGATACGACAACCGATGGAGACTCATTAGAATACATCATTGGCAATAACCGATCACGATTAAAATCATTCTGTTGGTTACCCTGATGCTTAAATAAACGATTAGAAATCAATTCCAGATAAAAGCTTCTGTTGGATGGTGGCGAGCTCCAAGGATTATAATCAAAAAGCTTAAAGTCATCTTCTTTTAAAAGGTGAATTTTGTTTACTCCAAACGCTTTATGTTTAGAATATTTCCCATCCGGCCATTGAATTAAGGCAGAGTCAATTGCCGTACCCACTTTCCCAAGCCCAATCGTTATTCGCGGCTGAACTGAACTTTGATATCCTCTAACCACAAAATTGTCAGCTATAAAGGATTTTCCACCAGTCATCACCGTTACTTTTGCACCTAAAGAAAATTGATTTTTTGTATCAGAACGTAAATCAAAAGAGATTGATTTACATGAAGCAGTATCCAAGTTATTCTTATAGATAGTACATAGGTCATTAAGATTACTTACTACTAATTCCAAATCACCATCATTATCCAAATCT